>PKTQ01000068.1 GCA_002869085.1 Hyphomicrobiales bacterium
GCGCGCGTGTTCAAGCCCGACACTCTCGGCGCGAAAACCAATAACAACAGGGGGCGCCTGCTGGAAACCTTCGGCGCCGTGACCTCCCCCAGCGACAAATCCGGAACCAGCCTGAAACGGATCGATCCGTTCGGCCTCGATAAGGATTAGCCATGAAGAAGCTTTCCAAACGTCAAAGAGATCAAAGACGCACGCTTCTATTGTCGTTTCTTGCCGGCGGCGCCGCTGTCGGCGCCTCGCTGCTGGGCTATGTGCCGGTGCTGCGCGACTTTGCCCATCGGCTGCGCCCGCCCGGCGCCCTGAAGGAAAAGCTGTTCCTGTCCTCATGCATCAAATGCGGCCAGTGCGTCCAGGTCTGTCCGGTCGAGGCGATTGTGCTGGCCGATATGAGCGACGGTTTCGGCATGGGCGTGCCCTATATCGATGCCCGCAAACAGGCCTGCGATTTTGCTTGCGATACGCCGCAATGCATTCTGGCCTGCCCCACCGGCGCCCTCAGCCACGATATCAATAAAAAGGAAGAGGTGCGCATGGGCGTGGCGCGGCTGGTGCGGCCCGATGCCTGCCTCGCCCGCCAGGGCAAGGGCTTCAAGGGGCTGGCCCGCGGCGCCGATTTCCCCGGCCTGCACCGCTATATGGATGTGGACCGCTGGAGCCCGATCAAGATCGCCGACTATCCCTATGATTTGGAATCATGTGATCTGTGCGTGCGCGAATGCCCGATCAAGGACGCCATCTCCATGCAGCCGATGAGCGATGATCCGGATGACAAGCGCCGCACCCCGGTGGTGCACGACCCCTGCGTCGGCTGCGGCATGTGCGAGATGATCTGTCCGGTCGAACCCACATGTATCACCATGGAACACAATGAACCAGGCATGCAGGGGGAACGGATATGAAGCGCTTCCTCGATTCATTTCGCATCATGCTGGGCGGCGAGCCGCGCCGCCCCGGCAAGGATGATTTCACCCCCGAGGCCAGGGAACTCCACGCCTATAAGCGCCGTCCCGAAGTGGCCAAGAAGCGCATCGCCATGATCCGCGAGGAACAGGAGAACCCGGTTCTGGTGATCAAATGGCGGGTGCGGCGCTGGATTTCGATCATCATCATCAATCTGCTGTTCGTGGTCTCGTTCTGGTATGACGTGCAGCTGATCGAAGGGGCGCTCACCGCCTCGCGCGTGGTGGGCTTCCACATGGCCGATGTGAACGCCGCCCTGCAGGTGGTGCTGGCCTATAAAGTGCTGGTGCTCAATCTGCTGATCGGCATCGTCACGGTGACCATCATGTGGTGGATCGTCGGCGGACGCTCCTTCTGCGCCTGGTGCTGCCCCTATCATCTGCTGGCTGAATTCGCCGAGGAGCTGCATCTGTGGCTGGCCAAAAAAGGGCTGGTCAAGGATCACCCGCTGCATCGCGGCACCCGTTCGGTGCTGTATGTGATTTTCGTGCTGCTGGCGCTGGTTACCGGCTATACCGTATTCGAGACCATCTCACCGGTCGGCATACTCAGCCGGGCGCTGATTTACGGTGCCGGCGTCTCCCTGTTATGGGTGGCGGTATTACTTCTGATCGAAATTTTCTATACACGCCGCTTCTGGTGCCGCTATATCTGCCCCATTGGCCTGACTTATGGCTTCGTCGGCAAAACCTCGCCGGTGGTGGTGCAATATAATCTCAATCATTGCCTCCATGAGGGAAAATGCATCGATGTCTGCCTGGTGCCGCATGTGATCGACATGACCCGCAAAGGCCGGGCGGATGACGTGATCATCAATGTCAGCGCCGACTGTACCCGCTGTGGCCGTTGCGTCGAGGAATGCCCGACCGGCGCGCTCACATTCAAAATCAGAGGCACGGGAGGCCTGTTGTGATCCGTTTCGACAAAGTCAGCAAGACTTTCCGCCGCCAGACGGTGCTCGATGAGCTCAGCCTCGACATCGCGCCCGATGACCGGCTGGCCCTGATCGGCTCCAACGGCGCCGGCAAGACCACCATGATCCGCTGCCTGCTCGGCGAATATGTGCATCAGGGCGTGGTGACGGTCGATGGCAAGGACAGCCGGAAATACCGCACCGAGGTGCTGAAGCATATCGGCTTCGTGCCGCAACTGCCGCCGCCGCTGAAAATGCCGATTCATGAACTGTTCCGCTTCTCCGCCGCGGTCTGCGGCTCGGAGGTCGGGCGCATGTCCGAACTGGCGGCGCGGCTCGGGCTCGACATGGACGAGGTCGGCTCCAAGCCCTTCGTCAAGCTGTCCGGCGGTCAGAAGCAGAAAATCCTGGTGGCGGTGGCATTGGGCCGCGACACCAAATTGCTGATATTGGACGAGCCCACCGCCAATCTGGATCCGGCCGCCCGCCAGATTCTGTTTTCGCTGCTGGCCGAGCGCATCAACCAGCCGATCATCATCTCCTCGCATCGCCTGGAGGAAGTGGCCGGCCTGGTCAACCGGGTGATCGAGCTTGACCGCGGCCGCGTGGTGCTGGACGACCGTGTCGCCGATGCCATTGATCCGGGTTCGGCCCAGAATTGCGAGCTCGGCCTCGGCCGGGCCGAGCCGGCTTTTGCCGCCGCCATCGGCGAATGGGGCTTCAGCCCCAGCGACGACGGGCTGACCTGGCGCGGCGAGGTGGCCGGCCCCGACCGGCTGCGTTTTCTTGGCATGCTGTCGCGCTATGCCGGCATTCTGACTGCGATGCATCTGTCCGGCGGGCGCCTGTCCGCACCCCGGGGCGGCAACGGCACTGAGGGAGAAGCGGATGCGGCGCCTCAGGATTGACATCAGGGCTCTCATGGGCCTGTTGCTGGCGGCTTTCGTGCTGGCCGGGTGCTGGGGCGAGCCCGCGACCGGCCCGGTGCCGATCCGCTTTGGCCGCGATACCTGTGATGTATGCCGGATGATCATTTCCGATCCGCGCTATGCCGCCCAGGTGCGCGGCGGCCCCAAGCACCGCGCCTACAAATTCGACGATATCGGCGAATTGGTGCTGTGGCTCGACAAGCAGTCCTGGAAGGACGACCCCAAGACCGAAATCTGGGTGATGGACTCCGCCGCCGGCAAGACCTGGCTCAACGCCGCCACCGCCTATTATCTCAAACATAGCCACACCCCGATGGATTACGGCTTCGGCGCGGTCGAGGCCGCCGAGACCGGCGCCATCACCTATAAGCAGATGGTGGAGAAAGTGCGCGAGCGCGGCTCGACCTATCATTGCGCCCCCGACGGCACGGTCATTTTCGACCGGCGGGAATTCAGGAAAGACAAATAATGAAAAATCTCTGGCACACCGCCCGACTCGACATTGCCGAATCCCTCAGGGCCAGATGGTTCCTGGTCTATTCGCTGGTGTTTGGCGGCATTGTCGCCAGCCTGTTCGCCTTCGGGCTGACCGAGTCTCGGGTAATGGGTTTCACCGGCCTGTCGCGCATGCTGGTCACCTATATTCAGCTTTCCATGGCCATCCTGCCGGTGTTTGTGCTGATCACCACCGTGCGCTCCCTGGCCGGCGACCGCGAGGCCGGGGTGTTCGAATATATGCTGTCCCTGCCGGTCGGGCTGGCGGCCTGGTTCTGGGGCCGCTTCATGGGCCGCTTCATCGTGGTGTTTCTGCCGGTGTTCATCGCCATGCTGCTGGCGGTCGCTTACGGGGCCGCCCGCGGCGCCGAGGTGCCATGGACGCATTTCTTCCTCTACACCGCCCTGCTGATGTCCCTGTCGATCTGCTTTCTGGGTATCGGCTTTCTGATTTCCGGCATCACCCGCACCACCGACATCGCCCAGGGCGCCGCCTTTTTCATCTGGCTGCTGCTGCTGATGTTCCTCGACCTCATTCTGCTCGGCATCATGATTCAGGAACAGGCCCCGCCCGGCCTGGTGGTGATGGTGGCGCTGCTCAATCCGCTGCAGGCCTTCCGCGCCGGGGCGATGATGATTTTCGATCCGCAACTGATCATGTTGGGGCCGTCGGCCTATATCATTCTCGATGCTTTCGGTCATTACGGCTATCTGGCCTGGTCGCTGTTCTATCCCACGGTGCTCGGCCTGGCGCTGGGCTCCATCGGCTATCATATTTTCAGGCGCGGCGACCTGCCTTAAAGCACCTTGCCGAAACGTAACGGTTTTCGGATAAACAAGTGCCGCAAACGATCGGGGGCACAACTCGGCGCACCGCTCGAATAGGCGAAACATGATTGCGACAAAACTGCTTCTGCCCCTAGGTCTGGCCTTCATCATGTTCGCCATGGGGCTGACCCTGCACTGGCAGGATTTCCGGCGGGTGTTCGAGGCGCCGCGCGCCATCGCGCTCGGCCTTCTGTGCCAGCTCGTGCTGTTGCCCCTGACCGCTTTCGGCCTTTTGCTCCTTTGGCCGCTCTCGCCGGAATTCGCCGTCGGGCTGATGATCCTGGCCGCCGCGCCGGGCGGTATCACCTCCAACATGCTCACCCATCTGGCCCGCGGCGACAGCGCCCTGTCGATCTCGCTCACCGCCATCAGCTCGCTGGCCGGGGTCATTACCGTGCCGGTCGTGGTCAATCTGGCGCTGATTCATTTCACCGCCGCCTCCGGTCTCACCGGCCTGCCGGTCTGGCGCATGATCCTCGGCGTGCTGTTGGTCTCCACCCTGCCTCTGGTGGCCGGCATGGCGATCAACCACCGCCGCCCGGCCCTGGCCGAAAAAATCGAGCATCTGGCCCGGCCTCTGTCGATCGGCGTCTTCGCCCTCATCGTCCTGTGGGCCTTTGCCTCGCAATGGCGGGTGATGATGGAGAATATCGCCGATCTCGGCGCGCCGATTCTGGCGCTCAACACCCTCATCATTATCGGCGGTTACGGGCTGGCCGCGCTTTACGGCCTGCAGCGCCGCCAGGCCATCGCCATCGCCCTTGAGGGGGGCCTGCAGAACGGGGCCCTCGGCATTTTCGTCGCCATGACCCTGCTCGGTAATGGGGCGATGATGGTGCCCAGTATCACCTATGCGCTGGTGATGAATGTGACCGCGGCCCTGTTCATCCTCTTCATGCTTGTTAGAGCATCTTTCGATCAAATTAAATCATTCTGACGGAGCGATTTTAAGCCGCCAGCGCCGCCCCGAGGCACAGCAGCGCCCCATAGGCGAACTGCAACAATACGGTCAGTTTCAGCAGCCGGTTGAAGTCCGGTCCGCTGCCGGCGCGGGCAAAACCGCCCTCTATCCCTTTGTCCGGACGCGTTTCTTTGTCCGAAAACCGGTCCCCGCTTTTCGGGAAGTGCCGTAGCAGCCACAGCGCCAGCGGCAGCGCCGCCGCCGCCAGCCACACCCCCTGATTGACCGGCGCGCTCATGGCGATCAGCGCCAGCAGCGCGAAGGGCAGCAGGATGAAAAACCCGTAGAGAAGCCGCGCTCCCCCCGGCCCGGCCAGGATCGCCAATGTCCGGCGCCCGGCCCGTTCGTCCTCCTCCGCGTCGCGGCAATTATTCACATGCAGCACCCCGGCCGCGAACAGCCCCAGCGCCTGACCGGTCAGCGCCGCCTTGAAGCTGAACGAGCCGGCCATCAGATAATCCGCCCCCGACACCGCGATAATGCCGAAAAAGGCCAGCACGAACAGCTCGCTATAGGGGGTATGCGACAGCGGTTTTGGCCCGGCCGAATAGGCCGCGCCGCTGACCAGCGACAAAATGCCGATAAGCGCGATCGGCCAGCCGCCGACGGCGATCAGATAGAGCCCGCACAGGGCGGCAAATCCAAACACCGTCAGGGCGGCGCGCCGCACTTCGGCCGGGCTGGCCCAGCCCGAGGCGGTGATCCGCTCCGGCCCCTGACGCGCCGCCGTGTCATGGCCGCGCAGCCCGTCCTCGGCATCGTTCAGCAGATTGGTCGCCGCCTGGATCGCCAAAGCCGCCACCATCATCACCGCGAATATGGGCCAATTGAACGCGCCCACCCTCAGCGCCCCCAGCACGCTGCCGGTCAGCACCGGCGTGGCCGCCAGCAGCAGGGTTTGCGGGCGCGTGGCGCGCAGCCACAGCAGCAGCCGGCTTTGGCTGGCGGGCAAAACGGTCATGCCGAATCCCGGACCCGTGCGGGGGCCGTGCCCCAATGCAGGCAGGCCACCCCGAAAAACAGATTGCGATAGGCGACCTCCTCGAACCCCGCCTCGCGCAGCATGCCGGCCAGATCCTCCTGTTTCGGGAAGCGGCGGATCGATTCGATCAGATATTGATAAGCGTCCGGATTGCCGGCGATCCAGGCGCCGAGGCGCGGGATCACCTGAAACGAATATAAATCGTAAAACGGGCGCAGCAACGCATGCGGGCGCGAAAATTCAAGGCAGATGAAACGGCCGCCCGGTTTCAGGATGCGCCGGCACTGGCTGAGCGCCGCCTCCGGATCCGACATATTGCGCAGGCCAAAGGCGATGGTGACGAGATCCGCCGCGTCATCCGCCAGCGGCATTTTCTCGCCCTCCGCCGCCACCCAGCCCGGCTGGGGGCTTTGCGCGGCGCCATCCCGGCCGGTCTCCATCATCGCCGGGCTGGCATCGCACACCAGCACCCGCCATTTGTCCTCGCGCATCAGCAGCCGCGCCACATCGCCGGTGCCGCCGGCCAGATCCACCGCCAGCCCGCCGGGCAGGGCGGCGGCCATCGCCGCCAGGCTGCGCTTCCACAGCCGGTGTATGCCGAAGCTCATCAGGTCGTTCATCAAATCATAGCGCCGGGCCACGTCGTCGAACACCGCGCGGACCCGCCGCCGCCGCTCTGCCGGGGTAACCTGATGAAAGCCGAAGCTGGTGGAAAGTTTATGGGTCATGAATCCTGCAGTCAGTTACGGCATCCGCTCTGGCGCATCAGCGCACGGATCAGCAACACCGCCTCGTCGCTGTCCCAGCGCGCCGCGCCGGAAAGGCGGCCAAGCTCGCGTCCCTTGCAGTCGATCAGGATATTGGTCGGTGTGCCGACAGCGCCCAGGCTGTGATAGGCGCCCTTGCCGGAATCAAGATAGGCCGCCAGATGTCTTACCCCGAAACGCTGGTAGAATGCTTTGATTTTTGTCGCATCATCCACATCCGTATTAAGAGCGATCACCTCGAAACCGTCGCCTCCAAGCCTCGCCTGCAGATTATCGAGCGAACGCATCTCGCGCCGGCACGGCGCGCACCAGGTCGCCCACAGATTGACCAGCACCATGCGCCCGCGCCAATCAGCAAGGCTTCGGGGCTTACCGTCCGGGGCGCCGAATTCGGCCCGGGGGATGTTCAGCGGCAGAGCGGCGGGCCTGAACTTGGCCATCTGCCCGCGCGTGAGCCGCGCCATCATCGCCGCATCGGGCAGGGGCGAGCCGGCAAGCGCCGGCGCCGGCGCGATGATACAGAGGGCAAGACACAGCATCAGCCGTGAGAGCAGAGGGCGAGGGGGTGGATATTTGGGCATGGAGCTGAGTAATTCTTTGTTTTAGCTTGCAAAACCGGACCGGACGGAGGTGTTATTTCCGCACCGGCTATCTATGCCACGCGGATTCATTTGAAACAATCCTATAAACGCGGCATAATCGCGCAACCATCGAAGCAGCTATAATAACAGGAACAGTCCAAAGATGAGTATTTCAACAGAGGAACTGCGCCTTCTGCAAAACACCCCCCTATTCGGCAATATGAACGAAACCTCGATCCATATGGTGGTCGGTAATCAGATGCCGCGCAGCTATCCCAAAAAAGCGCTGCTGTTTCAGGAAGGCGATTATGCCAACCGGTTCTATATCATGCTGGACGGCTGGGTGAAGCTCTATCGCTGCACCCCCGAAGGCCAGGAAGCGGTGATCAGCACCTATACCAGGGGCGAGATTTTCGCCGAATGCGCCATGTTCATGGGCGCCTCGTTTCCGGTTTCGGCCGAGACCATCTGCGCTTCGCGCCTGCTGACCATCGAGGCCACCACCATGCGCCGGGCCATCAATGACAATCCCGATCTCGCCTTTTCGATCATGGCCTCGGCTTCGCGCCATCTGAAAACCCTGGTCGATCAGCTCGAACAGATGAAGCTCGACACCGGGCCGGAGCGGGTGGCCAAATTCCTGCTCGAGCTTAGCTACAGCACCGATGAGGATCAGGGGGTCAATCTGCCCTATGAAAAATCCCTGATCGCCGCCAAGCTCGGCATGAAGCCCGAAAGCTTCTCGCGGGCGCTGGCCAAGCTGCGTGAGGTGGGCGTCCAGATCAATGGCGATCAGGTCAGCATCAGCGATGTGGTGGCCCTGGCTTCCTTCGCCAAGAAGGATTATCTCGGCCCCATCGTCACCCCCTGCTCGGATACCGGAATCCAAAAATATATCTGAGCCGCCACTAAGCGGGCAACAAGCCGCGCCAGTGCCCGGCCGGGTTCACAATACTGTTTTCAATCAGTTAGATAGCCGCGCAAAGCGAGCTGCCGGAATGGCCGTTCGGGCCTTAACCTGCGGATTTACCTTAACAAAAGTCAAGGAATTGGCAGGGCAGCTGTGTCCTAGTCCGCTGAGCGGCCTTTGGCCGACTGGAAGCCATATTTTGGATTAACTCGCAAGGGGGGGGTGACATGCAAACCAAATCTGCGGCCCGCAATATCTTTTACGGCGGCTCGCTGTTCTTTCTCTTCCTGTTGATCGCGCTGGTGGCGCATAGCCATTTCTATATCACCGGCACATCGACGGATGAATCGACGCTTTCGGCGGAGGTTCTTAGAGGCAAGAAAGTCTGGGAGCACAATGCCTGCATCGACTGCCACACAATATTGGGCGAAGGCGCCTATTTCGCGCCTGAGCTCGGAAATGCCTGCAATCGCATGGACGGGGACGATGAGAAATTCGTCATGAGCGACGGCAAGCAAGCCATCATGGATTGGATTGAAGCGCAGCCGACCGGTACGCCCGGCCGCCGCCAGATGCCCAATTTCAATCTGAGCAAGGAAGATCTCTCGGCTGTTGCCAGCTTCCTGTGCTGGACCACCACCATCAAAACCAAGGGCTGGCCGCCCAAGGAATCGGGTTAATCGGGGGGATTGATCATGAAATACGAATCGCAAAAAATTGCTTTCGCCTATTTCGCGGTTGCGCTCGCGCTCTTCGCGATTCAGGTGCTTGGCGGCCTGCTTGCAGGTTTTGTCTATGTCTCGCCGAATTTCCTGGCGGATCTGCTGCCGTTTAACATCATCCGCATGCTGCACACCAATTCGCTCATCGTGTGGCTGATTCTCGGCTTCTTCGGCGCCGCTTATTACATCATTCCCGAAGAGTCCGAACGGGAGATCGAAAGCCCGGCGCTGGCCTATCTGCAATTGCTGATCCTGGTCGTGGGCACGCTCGGCGTGGTGGTCACCTATGTGTTCGACCTGTTCCACGGCAACTTCCTGCTCGGCAAGGAAGGCCGCGAGTTTCTGGAGCAGCCGCTCTGGGTCAAGCTCGGCATTGTCGTCGCCGCGCTTATCTTCCTCTACAACATCACCCTGACCGTGCTTAAAGGGCGCAAGACAGCCGTTTCCAACGTGCTGTTGTTGGGCCTGTGGGGCATCGCGCTGTTCTTCCTGTTCTCCCTCTACAATCCGGGCAATCTCGCCCTGGATAAAATGTACTGGTGGTGGGTCGTCCATCTCTGGGTCGAGGGCGTGTGGGAACTGGTCATGGCGGGCATTCTCGCTTTCCTGATCCTGAAGCTCACCGGCGTGGACCGCGAAGTGGTCGACAAATGGGTCTATGCCATCGCGGCCCTGGCCCTGTTCACCGGCCTGCTCGGCACCGGCCACCACTATTACTGGATCGGCACGCCCGGTTACTGGCAGTGGATCGGTTCGGTGTTCTCGACCCTCGAGGTGGCGCCGTTCTTCGCCATGGTGCTGTTCACCTTCTCGATGGTGTGGCGCGGTGGCCGTGATCACCCCAACAAGGCCGCGGTCCTCTGGTCCCTCGGCTGCGCGACGCTCGCCTTCTTCGGGGCCGGCGTCTGGGGCTTCATGCACACCCTGTCACCGGTGAACTACTACACCCACGGCACCCAGATCACCGCGGCTCATGGGCATCTGGCCTTCTATGGCGCCTATGTTTCGCTCAATCTGGCCATCTTCACCTATGCCATGCCGCATCTGCTCGGCCGTGCGCCCTATAACCAGGTGCTGAACATGATCAGCTTCTGGATCATGGGCGGCGCCATGGCGTTCATGACCTTCACCCTGACCTTTGCCGGTGCGGTGCAGACCCATCTGCAGCGGGTGCTGGGCGAGAACTACATGGACGTGCAGGATCAGCTGGGCTTCTTCTATCTGATGCGTCTGGGCTCCGGTGTCGTGTTTGTGATCGGTGCGCTGATCTTCATCTACGCGACTTTGGTTCCGCGTGAGAAAGAGCTGATCGAAAGCGGCTCGGCCTCTCCGGCGGAATAAACCGCACAAAACTTGTTCCCCGGCTCCGGCCGGGGAGAGCTTCGGACCCGGCATGACGCTTTCACTTGCGTTTGCCGGGTTCATTTTTAAAACTGTTACAAACAGGACATCGTCATGAACGCAAACACCGGGACCACCGCAATGGCGAAACAATCCTTGCCCTATTATCAGCCGATTGGCGATGAATGCGAGGTGTTCGCCGCCGCGCACCGGCTGAAACTGCCGCTATTGCTCAAAGGCCCCACGGGCTGCGGCAAAACCCGTTTCGT
Organism: Hyphomicrobiales bacterium; assembly: GCA_002869085.1. Classification (GTDB taxonomy): domain Bacteria; phylum Pseudomonadota; class Alphaproteobacteria; order Rhizobiales; family BM303; genus BM303. The sequence continues at coordinate 10,659 of PKTQ01000068.1, forward strand.
CAGCCATATGGCCGCCGAACTGGGCCTGCCCCTGCACACCGTGTCCTGTCATGACGATCTGACCGCCGCGGATCTGACCGGGCGCTATCTGCTCAAGGGCGGCGAGACCGTCTGGGTCGATGGCCCCCTGACCCGCGCCATGCGCGAGGGCGGCATCTGTTATCTCGACGAGGTGGTCGAGGCGCGCAAAGACGTCACCGTGGTGCTGCATCCGCTCACCGACGACCGGCGCATCCTGCCTCTGGAGCGCACCGGCGAGCTGCTGCAGGCTCCGGACAATTTCATGCTGGTGGTGTCCTATAACCCGGGCTACCAGCATATTCTGAAAAGCCTGAAACCCTCGACCCGCCAGCGTTTCGTGGCCATGGAATTCGATTTCCCGCCCGCCGAGCTCGAGGCCCGCATTGTCGAGGCCGAAACCGGCCTCAAGCTGGACCGCTGCAAGCTGCTGGTGCGTCTGGCCGGGCGGCTGCGCGCCCTGAAGGATCTTGACCTGGAGGAGGGCGCCTCGACCCGGCTGGTGATCTATTGCGCGGCGCTGATCCAGGACGGCATGAAAATCGAGCGGGCGGTGGAAACCGCCCTGATCGAACCCTTGAGTGACGATTTCGAAGTCAAGCAGGGGCTGAACGATGTTGTGCGGGCAGTGCTCGGCTGAACCTTAGTTAGGCCCGGATAAATGGGATTGATCAATCTTCTGGAGCCGGAAGAAACCGTTGGCGCCCTGTGGCACCGGCTGATCACCGCGCGCACCGGCCTGCCGGCCTTCCCGGACGAGGCGGTGTCGCTCGACCGGCTCCGCCGCCGCCTCGGCGTCTTTTATCACGGCCTCGGCGGCGATCCGGGGGTCGAGATCAAGCCCATCATCGCCGAAACCTCGCGCCATCGTCTCAATTGGCGCGAGCGCCTGGGCAATGTGGAAACCCGCATCCAGCGCGCCCGGCTGGACGGGGACAATCTCTATCTGCCGGCCGAGCTCGACAATCTGCCGCAGCGTGACCTCAACAGCCGGCTCTATTTCTGGCTGACCGCCTTTGCCGCCTTTGCCGGCGAGGATACCCCGGAGCTGTGCGGCGATCCCCTGCTGGACGATTGGGCCGGGCTTGAGTTTGCCGCCCGCAACAGCGCCCGCGTGCTCAAGAACTGTCCCGGCCTCCAGGACACCTACCGGCAATTATGCGAGGCGGTGCTGGGGCTGCGGCCCGAGCGCAAGCTGCCCCCCGCCGAACAGGCGCTGGAAAGGGCCGTGCGCGCTCTGCTCGGCGGCGCGGCGCTGCGCCCGCCTGACGAGCGTCCGGAGGCGGCGCCGCCCGGCTACCGGCCGATGCTGCCGGTGGTGCTGTGGGGCGAGATTCTGCCGCGCCCTGAGCGCAGCAAGCGCGATGAACGCGCCCCGGAAACCTCCACCACACCGGGCGGCGAGCAGGAGGAGGTCGAGCGCACCATCCGCGCCCGGCGCAAGAAATCCGACCAGGCCGAGCGCCGCGATTCGCTGCTGCTCTATCCCTTTTCCGGGCTGCTGAGCTGGCTGGAAATGCTCAATATCAACCGTCATGTCGAGGACGAGGACGAGGATTCGGCCCGCAAGGCTCTGGACGATACCGATGAGCTGGAACTGGGCGACATTTCCAAGAAGCCGGCCACCCGGCTCAAATTCGACCTCGACCTCGCCCCGGAGGATGTGGATCTGGAGCATCTGTCCGGCACCCATGTCTATCCCGAATGGGATTATCGCGAGCGCGCCTATCACCAGGAGCATTGCCGGGTGCTGACCCGCATCGCCGAGGAGGCCCCGCCCGGGCGCGAATGGCAACCGGACGAGACCGCCCGCCGCCGCATCCATGCGGTGCGCCGCCGCTTCGAGGCCCTGCGCCCCAAGCGCGTCACCCTGCACCGGCAGATGGACGGCAATGAGTTCGACATGGACGCGCTGGTGCGCTCACGCTGCGATCTCGCCGCCGCCGGCGAGGGCTCGGACAGCATATTCATGCAGACCCGCGAGCAGGCCCGCGATCTCGGCGTTGCGGTGCTGATCGACACCTCCCGCTCCACCGAAAGCTGGGTCGAGGGCCGGGCGGTGATCGATGTGGAGCGCGAGGCTCTGGCCGCCCTGACCCTGGGCCTGACCGCTTCGGGCGACGACCATGCCATTTTTGCCTTTTCCTCCCTGCGCCGCGACCGGGTCTATCTAAGCACCGTCAAGCAATTCGAGGAAAGTTCCGGGCCAAGGGTGCTGTCCCGCATCGGCGCGCTCAGGCCCGGCTTCTACACCCGGCTCGGCGCCGCCATCCGCCATCTGTCCGGCATATTGGAGCAGCGCCCCAATCAGCGCCGGCTGCTGCTGGTCATCACCGACGGCAAGCCCAATGATCTGGACCATTACGAGGGCCGCTACGGCCTCGAGGACACCCGCATGGCGGTGATGGAGGCGCGCCGCCTGGGCCATGCGGTGTTCGGCGTGACCATCGACGCCAAGGCCCAAGGTTATTTCCCCCATGTTTTCGGCCGCAACGGTTATGCCATCGTGTCTCATCCCGACCGGCTGACCCAGGCCCTGCCTTTGCTGTTCCAGCATCTTGTCAATTAGGAGCGATCATGGACGCAACGTCTGAAGCGCGGTCCGGCGCAGTGCCCCCCCCGGAGATGAAACCGGCCGGCGATTCGCTGGAAGGCGATTGGGGCGCCCTGTCGGCCCTGCCGGGCAATCCGATGATGTGGCTGCTGATCTGGAGCGAGCTGTTCGTGTTCGGGGCGGCCTTTGCCGGGTTTTCCGTGGCCCGCATCCTCGACATGGAGCTTTTCGCCCAGTCCCAGGCCACCCTCGACCGGCTCGCCGGCGCCATCAATACCATGGTGCTGATAACGAGCGGCTTCATGGCGGCGCTGGCGGTGAATGCGCAAAGCCGCGACCGGAGCGGCCAGGCCCGGGCCTTTATCGGCGGCGCCATCGTGCTGGGTCTGGTGTTCCTGGTGATTAAATTTTTCGAATATTCCGACAAATTCGCCCATGGTATCGGCATCGAGACCAATAATTTCTATACCCTCTATTTTCTGCTGACCGGTTTTCACGCCGCCCATGTGGTGCTGGGAATTGTGATCCTGGCCATCGTCGCCTGGAAGAACAGCCTGGAGAATCTCGAAACCGGCGCCGCCTTCTGGCACATGGTCGATTTGATCTGGGTGATCCTGTTCCCGCTTATTTTCCTGATGAGGTAAAGATGCACAGCAAAATTCCCTCGCGCAAAACCCTGACCATCGCCTGGATCGCCCTGATGGGATTTTCCATCGCCACCATGATCGCCGGCCGGGTCACCGACCCGTCCAGCCTGGGGCCGCTGCTGATGCTGGCGCTGCTGATGGTCACCGGCTTCAAATCCTTATGGATTCTGCGTTATTATCTCAATCTGCGCGCCTCGACCAAGGGCTGGAACAGCGCCTTTATCAGTTTTCTGCTGAGCCTGCTCACCCTGATCTACGGGCTGTATCTGATCCCGCTCTTAATGTGAGGCGCGCTGATGCCCCCTATCCTCGATCTGAGCGCAAGTCCAATAATCCGCATCCGGCCGGATATCGGCCAATTGCCGATCGAGATCGAGCTGCCGCGCCGCCGCCGCCTGGCTATTGGGCTGATGGTGCTGATCTGCCTGATCGCCTCCAGCCTGTTCCTGGTCTATATGTGGCTCACCCCCCTGGTGATCGCCGGTAGCGCTCTGGCGGTTCTGGGCGGCTTTAGCGCCACCCTGGCGGTACTGCTCCTGGGCTGGCGGGCCATGCGCCAATATGTGATCCCCGATGGGCTCACCATCGATAAGGACGGAGTGCGCCTGGTGTTTCGCGGACTGTTTCGCGACCGGCATCTGCACTGGCCGCTCACGGCCTGCCTCGGCCTCTGCCGGCGCGAGCTGCGCCTGCGGCGCGGCGTTCAGCCTGAGCTGCAATATACATTGATCGAGATCGTTCACCGGGACGGCGCCGCGGCGCCGGTGATCGTGGAGCGGGGCTTCCATGGGCTTGAGAACGAGCTTTATGAACTCAGCGACCGGCTCGGCCTCGCCATCCTTGCCGAAAAGGGCAAGGCTGACTGAGGCGGAAACAAAAACCGCCCGGAGGATGTCGGGTCCGGGCGGTTCCTGCGCGCCCGTCACCGGGCAGTAGCCCGGCCGGACGCATTAAGAGTGTGAAGGGCCGTTTCAGGGCCCATCCGGCCAGGACCGGCCCTGAAACATCCATTGGCCAGGCGGCGGGAGGATAGACACCACCCAGCCTTGCCGGAAGCCGTGTGGCTAACGCGACAGGCCGACCTCCTTGGCGGCTTTTTCCCAGCCCTTGGGCAGCCGATGCGCGATGCCCTGATGGCAGTCGATGCAGGTCTGCTTGGGCGATGCGCCTTCTTCAAACGCTTCGTCATGCCGGTCGGCCGAGCGGCTTTCCTGCTTGTCGAAATCCATCGACTGGAAATCATGGCAGTTGCGGCATTCGCGGCTGTCGGTCTTCTTCATCGCCACCCACACATGCTTGGCCAGTTCTAGGCGCTTGGCCCTGAATTTTTCCTTGGTGTTAATGGTGCCCATCACCTTGTGATAGAGCTCGTTCGAGGCCTGAATCTTGCGGATAACTTTGTGAATCCATTCTTTTGGCACATGGCAGTCAGGGCAGGTGGCCCGCACGCCGGTGCGATTCGAATAGTGAACCGTCTCGGTATATTCCTCATACACATTATCTTTCATCTCGTGGCACGAGATGCAGAAAGATTCTTTATTGGTCATCTCCATCGACCAGTTGAACCCGCCCCAGAATACGACACCGATGATGGCGCCGATGATCAGCGTCCCCCATCGAAGAGATTTGAGCTGCATTTTATTCTCCCCTGTTCAACCCCTGCCCATGCAGTCTGCGGCGCAGGACTGCACGGGGCTTTGAGGCGCTGCATCTTGACAGTTCAAGATGGATTACTGACCCGCAAAAACATTTTCAACAAGCGGCTTTGCATTCACCTGCGTGGTGTGGCACTGGACGCAGAAATAGCGCCGGGCGCTTACTTTTGTCTGCTTCTTGCCCATGGCGTCGAGGAAATGGCTGTCCCCGATTTTCGGCGCCTTTTCCTTTTTATAGGCTTCCTCGCTATGGCAGCGCAGGCAGGTGTTTTCACTCAGATTGATGCGTTCCTTGTCGGCCTTGTGCGGAATGCTCGGCGGTTGCAGCTCCCAGGAGCGCTTGAAGCCGCCTTCCTTGGTCACCACCCGCTTCTTGTCGAACATCTGCGAGGCTTGATCATTGGCAAGATCGCCGCGCAGCGAGGCGACGCCGGCCGCAAAAACACTTGTCGCCGCAATTGACAGACACAGCCCTGTAGCCATTGCTAATACTGCTTTTCTCATATTTTCCTCCATTTTCAGCGCCTTGTTTTATCCGGACCCCCCGGACCTTTGTATTCACCGTCCGCCGTCAGGCGGCCTTCAGAATTTTATCCTGTTTCCTGGCCGGCTTGCCCCGTCCCGGCTTCACCTGATTGGGCATACGCAGGCCAAATGAAAACACTTCCTGCCCGCATACATCGATACAGGCTCCGCAATTGGTGCAATCGCCGGACAGGATCACCGGTCCTTCCCCCCTGGCGCTTTTCAGCGCCGGCGGAATCACCTGTTTTTCCGGGCAGACCTCATAGCACTCCATGCAGTCGTCGCATGAGGCGCGCCCATCCGCGCGCACCCGCACCACGCTCATCCGGCCGATCTGGCTGTAAAGCGCCCCCATCGGGCAGATATGGCCGCACCAGCCGTCTTTCATCACCAGCAGGTCGAACAGGAAGATCCCCACGACCACCGCCCAGCCGAAGCCGAAGCCGAACAGAATGCCCCGGTGGAAGATCGCCACCGGATTCACCAGCTCATAAGCCAGCGTACCGGTCGCCAGCGCGGTCAGCACCACCGCCGCCAGCATCCACAGGCGCGTGTCCGCCTTGATCTTGGCCGAGCCTTTCAGCCCCAGGCGGCGGCGCAGCATGCGCGCGAAATCGGTGACCATGTTCATCGGGCACACCCAGGAGCAGAACACCCGCCCGCCAATGAGCGCATAAAACACCGTCACGATGAGGGCTCCCAGCACCGCGGTCAGGGTGATGCCGGAAATGCCTCCGGCCAGCATCTGCAGAAACACGATCGGATCGAGCAGCGGCACTGTCCCCAACACCGTGCTGTTGGCCAGATTGCCGTTGATCAGCCACACACCGGCCAGCGGCCCGAGCAGGAACAGCACGAAAATGCCGATCTGGCTGAAGCGGCGCAGCAACTGCCATTGATGGGCCTTCAGCCAGCCCTTTTCCGCGATCGCCGACTTGCCGAGATCTTTCAGAGGCGTGGTGGCCATGAGCTTACTTCGCCTCCCTGATGCCGGAATTCAGCGTGTCCAGCGGATTGGAGGAAAACGGTGTCTTCTTGTTTCCCTGCCCCGGCACAGTCACCGCCGGCTGGTCTTTCACCAGGCCGCGTCCGGCATGCTCGTAATGCATGCCCTCGGGCAGCCGGTAGACATGTTCCTTGTCGGCGGTCGGGAACGCTTTGCCCAGATCGCCCTTCGATTCCCAGCCGAGGCGGTAATGATGCCCCAGCTCGCCCTTGGCCAGGCGGGTCGGCAGCACCTTGATTGCCGCTTCTTCCAGAATGCAGGCCTTTTCGCACAGGCCGCAGCCGGTGCAGTCACTGGAATGCACCACCGGCGGGAAAATCGCATGAATGCCGGTGCGGGGGTTCGAAACCACCTCCAGGGTAATCGCCTTGCCCCGAACCGGGCAGACATTGAAACACACCTCGCAGCGCAGGCCGCGAAAGGCGATGCAGGTTTCCTGATCGACCACCACCGCCAGCCCCATGCGCGATTTGTTGATGTCGGTCAGGCTGTGATCGAGCGCGTGGGTCGGGCAGGCGGGAATGCAGGGAATATCGTCGCACATTTCACAAGGACCGGTGCGGGCGGTGAAATAGGGGGTGCCTGTGGCCACGTCTTCGCCGGGCTCGGCCAGCTTGAGTATGCCATAGGGGCAGTCGCGCACGCACATGCCGCAGCGTGTGCAGGCGGCGAGAAAATCGGATTCCTTCAGCGCGCCCGGCGGGCGGATCGCATGGGCGGGCAGCGCGCTGGACTGGCGCGCATTGAGACCCACGGCAAGGCCGAACAGGCCTACGCCGCAGGCGGTTTTGGCCATGTCAGTCAAAAACCGGCGCCGGTTAACGGGCTTTGCGGCCGGTTTTCGCGTGGATTCAGATGACATGTTCTTGCTCATTATTGAAACATGAGGGGGTCAGAACCGGCGGCATGATGGGGAGAAGGCAACATGCCGCCGGCTCAAAGACCTGTATCGTCAGGCTTTTACGACTTTACAGGCGCATTTCTTGTAGTCCGTCTCTTTCGAGAGCGGATCGGTCTGATCAAGCGTCAGCTTGTTGACCAGGCGCGATGCGTCGAACCAGGGCACGAACACCAGGCCCCTCGGCGGCTTGTTGCGGCCACGTGTATCGACCCGGGTCACGATCTCACCGCGGCGGGTGGAGATCTTCACCTTGGAGCCATTGCGCAATTTGCGCTTCTTGGCGTCTTTCGGGTTCATATACAGCACCGCATCGGGCACCGCGCGATAGAGCTCGGGCACGCGCCGGGTCATCGAGCCGGAATGCCAGTGCTCGAGCACGCGGCCGGTGCACAGCCACAGATCGAACTCGTCATCCGGCGGCTCGGCGGCCGGCTCATAGGGCGCGAAGATGATATTGGCCTTGCCATCCTTCTTGCCGTAGAACTTGACGCCTTCGCCTTTCTTGACATGCGGGTCATAGCCTTCGCGGAAACGCCACAGGGTTTCCTTGCCGTCAATCACCGGCCAGCGCAGGCCGCGGGCCTTGTGATATTCCTCGTAAGGCGCCATCTCGTGCCCCTTCTTCGGTCCTTCCCACTGGAAGCGGCGATATTCTTCGAACAGCCCCTTCTGCAGATAGAAACCGAAATACTCGGATTCGTCATTGTCGTATTTGTTGCCGCGATCGTCCGAAACCTGGACTTTCGGGAACTTGTCGACCTGACCATTGGCATAGAGCACGTCATAGAGCGTCTTGCCCGCATATTCCGGCTTGGCGGCGATCAGCTCGGCCGGCCACACATCCTCGACCTTCACATATTTGGAAAACTCGACGACCTGCCATACATCGGAGCGGCTCTCGCCCGGGGCTTTCACCTGCTGGCGCCAGAACTGGGTCCGGCGTTCGGAGTTGCCATAGGCCCCTTCCTTTTCCGCCCACATGGCGGTCGGCAGAATGAGGTCGGCCGCCATCGCCGACACCGTGGGATAGGGGTCGGACACGGTGATGAAATTATCCGGGTTGCGCCAGCCGGGCCACGACTCGTCGTTCATATTGGCCGCTGCCTGCATGTTGTTGTTACACATCACCCAGAAGCAGTTCATCTTGCCGTCTTTCAACGCCCGGTGCATGGCCACCGCGTGGATCAGGGTCGGGCCCATCGGCTTGCCGCTGATATCCGCCTGGTCGGCTTTATTGGCCTTGCCATTGGCCCGCGGGATGGTGCCGGCGGGAAGTTTCCACATCTTTTCGGCAAAGGCGCAATGGCCATCGCTCTTGACCACCAGATCCGCCGGCAGGCGATGGGTGAATGTACCCACTTCGCGCGCCGTGCCGCAGGCCGAGGGCTGCCCGGTCAGCGAGAACGGGCTGTTGCCCGGCTCGGCGATCTTGCCCATCAGCAGATGGATGTTATAGACCAGACCGTTCACCCACACACCGCGTGTATGCTGGTTGAAGCCCATGGTCCAGTAGCTGGCGACCTTGGTCTTCGGATCCGCATAGGCCATGGCCAGCTTCTTCAGTTTCTCCACCGGCACGCCGGAGATTTCCGAGGCATGCTCGAAGGTGTATTCCGACACCGACTTGGCATATTCCTCGAAGCTGATCTTGGTCAGCTTGCCCTTATTGCGGTTTTTGGCCGCTTTTTCGCGCGGATCACTGGCCCTGAGCCCATAACCGATATCGGTCGGGGTCTTGGTGATGTTCACATGCTTGTCGAGGAAGTCCTGATTATAGGCCTTGGTCTCGATGATGTAATTGGCGATGCAGTTGGCGATGGCCAGATCCGATTGCGGATGGAACACGATCGGGTTGTCCGCCAGCTCGAAACTGCGGTGCTCGAAGGTCGAGAGCACATGCACCTGGCAGCCCGGCTTGGTCAGGCGGGTATTGGTGATGCGCGACCACAGGATCGGATGCATCTCGGCCATGTTGGAACCCCACAGCACGAAAGTGTCGGCCTGTTCCATGTCGTCATAGCAGCCGGCCGGCTCGTCAATGCCGAAAGCGCGCATGAAGGCGCCAACGGCCGAGGCCATGCAGTGGCGGGCATTGGGCTCAAGGCTGTTGGAGCGGAACCCGGCTTTCAGCAGCTTCTGCGCCGCATAGCCTTCCCAGATGGTCCACTGGCCGGAGCCGAACATGCCGACGCCCTTCGGACCCTTGGCCTTGCGCGCGGCCACCCATTTTTCGGCCATGGTCTTGAAGGCTTCTTCCCAGCTCACTTCCTCGAACTGGCCGTCCTTGGCATATTTGCCGCCTTTCTTGCGCAGCAGCGGCTTGGTGAGCCGGTCCTTGCCATACATGATCTTGGTCAGGAAGTAGCCCTTGATGCAGTTCAGGCCGCGATTGACCGGTGCTTCCGGATCACCCTGTGTCGCAACCACCTTGCCGTCTTTCACCCCCACGAGAACCGAACAGCCCGTGCCGCAGAAACGGCAGGCCGTCTTGTCCCAGCGGACCCCGTCATCCGCTGCCTGGGCCGGGCGCGCGCCCGGTATCGTCATACCCGCGGCGGCCGCGGTGGCGGCGACAGCGCTCGCCTTGACAAAATCTCGACGTGTTGTCTGCATTGCTCTTCTCCTCCGGTTTTTAACTTTTGCTATCGGTTTCATCATCTTCGATGTGCTGGTAAACAAGTGAGGCCGACAGCACGCCCTCAACATTCTGGATTTTCATCAGGGCTTCGCCCGATGGACGGTCAGAGGGTTCGTCGATCACCACGACAAGCCGCCCGTCTTCCTCCTCGCCATGGACCTCGACCCCCGGCAGCTCTATAAGGCGCGCCTTCACGGCCTCCAGATTGACCGGGTTGGTCTGGACGAAAATTCCTGAAATATTCATGCAATCCCCCGCGCATGTTCGCTCTCGCGCATGCTGATCGACTTATTCGGACAGGTGGCGGCGCAGGCGCCGCATCCGGTGCAGTTTTCCTCGTCGACTTCCGGCAGGGCGCGCCCACCGGTCATCAGCGTGAATTTGATTGCGTTCTCATCGCACTGATCGCCGCAGGTGCGGCAGACAATGCCATTCAGCGCCAGGCAGCCGCGCTTGATGCTGGCCACATAGGGCCAGGGCCGCGCCTGGGCAGGATCGAGCGCGCCCGTGGTGCAGGCCTTGGCGCATTCCCCGCAAAAGGTACATTCGGCCTCGCCGAACCGCATCACCGGCAGGGCGTTTTCATCGATCTTGATCATGTCTTCTTCGCAGGCAACCGCGCAGTCCGGGCAACCAACGCACAGATCGGTGAAAGCCGCTTCAGGGATGGCGTAAGGGGGTCTGGGGCGCGTCTGCGTTTTCTGAAAACGCCCGCTCAGCAAATCACGTCTGGCGATGGACGCCATGATTGCTCTCCCTTGATCGCTTGCCTGTTGACCAGCCTATTCGCGAATTGACTAAACTCAAAATAGGGAGCGCAAAATTGTACAGCCTTGACGCAAGTCAAGGTCCGCCCGTTAGGTCTTTATGTCGCAGGCGCCGGCCGGGTCGGCGGCCCTACGCGGTCAATGGCTGGTGCCTTCGGAAAAGGTGATCTTGTTATAAACGTTGTATTTTCCGGACGGCTTCGACATGGGCAGGCGCTTGACCAGCTTAAAGCTTTTTGCATCGAACACCATCAGCGCCCCGTCCATCTCCCACAGGCTCACCAGGGCATGCGAGCCGGTTTTGGTGAACTCCACATGGGCGAAGGTTTTGCCCGGCACCGGCGCCAGGGTCTTGACGATTTCCAGGCTTTGCTTGTCGATAATATGCATCTTGTCCTTATGCGGGCCGGAAAACACCCCGGCCCAGGCATAGGGAGTGTTTTCATGGCTGCGCAGGAAAAAGCCCGGCCCCAGGGTTTTGATCTTCTTGATGACCTTCCAGCTTTTCAGATCAATGATGCTGATCGAATTGCCGCGTATGTCCGGGGTCGCCATCACCCGCCGGCCCTGATGCTCGAAGGTGATGCCCGAGCCCAGATGCGGCAGGCCCGGCAGGTCCAGCTCGGCCACCGTCTTGCCGATATAAAGATCGATCATCCGGCCTAAGCGGCTGCCCTTCTTTTCTCCGCGCGAGGCGCCCATCAGATGCTCATATTTCAGGTCGAAGAAGAAATCGTCCAGATAATCGCCAAGCCGGATACGCCGCACCTGAAACGGCTCCGGCTTGTCATTATCGCCCGACTCCTCGCGGTAATCATGCTTCCAGCCATATTGCGGCGGATTGTCCCCATAGGGGATTTCCCACACTTCCTTGATATCCTTCAGCGCCGCGATGAAGCTCTGGCGCGGCGGCGCGTTATAGACCGCGCTCACCCGCGAGCTCCGCTTGCCGCTTTTCACCGGGATGATCTTGATCAGGCTGAGATCCTCGGCGCTGAGGATCACCAGGCTGTGCGGCAGGTAATTGGCGGCGATGACATAGCGGTTATTGCTCGACACCGCGATGTTGCGCATATTGATCCCGGCCCGCACCTCGGCGATGACGCTCAATGTGTAAAGGTCGAACTTGCTCACCCAGCCATCGCGCGAGCCAAAGAACACATAGCGCCCGTCCGAGGTGAATTTCGGCCCGCCATGCAGGGCGAAGCGGGTCTTGAACCGGTGCATGGGGGTGAAGGTGTCGCCGTTCAGGATGGTGGCGTGATGATCGCCGGTTTCCACCACCACGAACAGGTTCATCGGGTCGGCGTCCCATAGCGGCTTGTCGGTGACCTGCTTGGCCGGGGTCAGCACCCGGCTGGCGGTGATCTGCTTTTCCCCCCAGATCGGAATTTCCGGCAGCGGCGTATAGACAAGCTTTACCAGCGCCGCGATTTCCGCCTTGCTCAGCACCTCGCCGAAGGGCGGCATCTGCGCCGCTTCAATGCCATTGGTGATGACGCTGGTGGCGTAGGATTTGCGCACCCGGCGCAGATTCTGCGGCAGCAGCGCCGGGCCGATCTGCCCCAGCCGGTCGGCCCCGTGGCATTCGGCGCAATGGGTCTTGAACAGGGCCGGGGCATCGGGGTTTGCCGCCGCCCCGGCCGGCTCCGCGGCCAGGGCCGGCGCCCCGGCCAGCAGCGCTACGCCGACCAGCGCAGCGCCGAGGCTAGGCCTGAGGTTTGAGCGTTTCATACTCTTTCCTTCCAAA
>PKTQ01000025.1 GCA_002869085.1 Hyphomicrobiales bacterium
CCGCCAGCAGCGCGATGATGATCGGATGGGCGATGATCTGCCCGCCCTGAAAGCCGAACAGCAGCACCAGTGTGGCCAGCAGCGCCAGAATCGACGGGGTCTCGAGCCTATGCAATATCCGGCCCAGCCGCGCCGGCCCGCCCCCGCGTATGATGCGGCTGCGCCAAATTTGCGCGGCGATGACGGGGATAAGGATGTAGAGCACCACCGAAATGAACAGGGTTTCCCAGGGGATGGTGATGGCGGAGATCCCCAGCAGGAAGGCGACTATCGGCGCAAAGGCGAACACCATGATCAGATCATTCAACGCCACCTGCGACAGGGTGAAATTGGCATCGCCATTGCTGAGATTGCTCCACACGAACACCATGGCCGTGCACGGGGCGGCGGCCAGAATGATCAGCCCGGCAATATAGCTGTCGATCTGGCCCGCGGGCAGATAGGGGCGGAACAGCCAGCCGATGAACAGCCAGCCCAGCAGGGCCATGGAAAACGGCTTGACCGCCCAGTTGATGAACAGGGTAACGCCGATGCCGCGCCAATGCTCGCGCACCTGATGCAGGGCGGTGAAATCGACCTTCAGCAGCATGGGGACGATCATCAGCCAGATCAGCAGCGCCACCGGAATGTTGACCCGGGCGATCTCCATGTGGCCCAGCGCCTGGAACAGACCCGGAAACAGATGGCCAAGGGCGATACCGGCTATGATGCAGAGGGCCACCCATAAAGTGAGATAGCGGGCGAACATGCCCATCGGCTGCGGCGCTTCGATGACGGTTTCAGACTGGCTCATAGGTTTTCTCCCGGGATCACAGACGGCCGATGGCATCAAGTTCGCCCTGCAGGGCATCCGCATCCAGTGCCTTGAGATCAAGCGCGGCAAAGGCTGAAATGCGGGCCTCGAGCTGGTCATAGGCGGCATTAAAAGCGCCCATCCTGTCCGCGTCCGAGCCCGTGGCCGCCGCCGGATCGGCAATGCCCCAATGGGCTCTGGCCGGATGGCCGGGCCAGACGGGGCAGGTCTCGCCGGCGGCATTGTCACAGACCGTGATCACGAAATCGATTTTCGGGGCGCCGGGGACGGCGAACTCATCCCAGGATTTGGAGCGCAAGCCGGAGATGTCATAGCCCTTTTGCTTCAGCAGCTCGAGGGCAAAGGGGTTGACCTTGCCGGTGGGGGTGCTACCGGCGCTGAAGCCGGCAAAGCGGCCCTGCCCCAGCCGGTTGATCAGCATCTCGCCCAATATGCTGCGGGCCGAATTGCCGGTGCACAAAATGAGAATATTCAGAATATCGTCCGCCATGAGCATTTGCCTTCTAACCCGGCGCCGCGGAAGCAACCTCCGGGCCCGTTTCGTATATACGCTCAAACGTATATACCATTGACAGCATATGCGTTCAACTGCATATTCACTTCATGACCCAGACCATGATGTTTCAGGCCCTGAGCGATGAAACCCGGTTGCGCGCCCTGTTGCTGATGGCCGAGGCGCGGGAGCTGTGTGTGTGCGAACTCGTGGAGGCGCTCGATGTCTCACAGCCCAAGATTTCGCGCCATATGGGAGTGCTGCGCGATGCCGGGCTGGTCGGCTCGCGGCGCCAGGCGCAATGGGTGTTCTATTTCATCAACCCCCGGCTTGCCCCCTGGCAGAGCCGGATCATCGAAGCGGTGATTGAAGGGCGAAGGGACAGTGATGTGGCCCGGGCCGACCTTCGCCGGCTCGACGCGATGAGCGACCGCCCGCGCCCCTGCCCGGCCTGAGCGCCCGGCGCGGTGCGCTAGGCTAAGCTGCGAAATTCTCCTGGGCGAAAAGCCGCCGCGCTGTGAGCGAAGCGCCGACAATATCCGAGGCATCGACCGCCTTCAGCCGCAGATCCAGTCCGGCGCGGTTGGCGATCTGGATATTCAGGCCCGGGCGGGCATTGAGTTCGAGCATCAACGGCCCCCGGTCCCGGTCCAACACCAGATCGACCCCCTGATAGCCGAGCCCGGTGAGCTCATAACAGCCGGCGGCAATCTCCAGCATGCGCTCCCAATGGGGAATTTCCACCCCGCTCACCGGCTCGGTGGTGTCCGGATGCTCGCTGACGATGTCGTTGCGCCAGACCGCGGTGAGGGTTTTGCCGGTGGCCATATCGACCCCGGTGCCGATAGCCCCCTGATGCAGATTGGCGCGTCCGCCCGATTGGCGGGTGGGCAGGCGCACCATGGCCATCACCGGCACCCCCTTATAGACGATGATGCGGATATCCGGCACACCCTGATAGGCGATTTTCCCGAATACCGGATCGAACTGCACGCAATATTCGATCAGCACCTTGTCCCGCTGCCCGCCGAGGGAATAGACCCCGCTCAGCGCATTGAGGATATGAAAGGCCAGATCGTCATGGCTGATCAGGCTGCCGCTGGATTTGCGGTAATAGCCGCGCGAGCGTCCGTTGATCACCACGATGCCGTCGCCTCCGCTGCCCTGGGCCGGCTTGACCACGAAATCCTGATGCTGGGCCAGCAGTTCGGCCAGCCCCTCCACATCGCCGGCATATTCGACCACCGCGAACAGGGGCGGCACCGCCAGGCCGGCCGCCTCGGCCAGCCGCTTGGTGCGCAGCTTGTCGTCAACCAGCGGATATAGCCGGCGCTGATTGCAGCGCAGGATATAGTCGGCATTGCGGTGATTGAGGCCGAGCACCCCCTTCTGCCGCAGTTTTCGGGCCAGCGCGAACATCAGCCATCCCCCGCCAGGACGCGGAAGCGCTTCAGCTCCAGCAGCCGATAACCCGTGTAGCGCCCGAGCACCAGGGTGGCGGCGAGCAGCACCAGCAGCAATTCCGGGAAGGTGAAGAACAGATGCACCAGCAGGTCCTGGGTCATGATCACATAGCAGACGGCGGCAATCGCCAGGCTGCCCACCGCCTGGCGGATGGCATCGGCCGGGCCGCGCTCGTCCCAGAGGATCGAGATGCGCTCGATGGTCATGGTCATGATGACCATCGGGAACAGGGCGATGGAAATGCCGCGCTCAAAGCCGAGCTTGGCGGTCACCACAGAAATCAGCGCCATGAACAGCACCACGAAGATCAGCACCGCCGCCAGGCGCGGCACCAGCAGCAATTTCAGATATTCCAGATAAAGCCGGAACAACAGCCCGCTGCCGACAATGCCGACGAACAGAATGAGCCCCCAGGCCAGATTGGTCTCGCGGAAAGCCAGCGCGATCAGCACCGGCATGAAGGTGCCTAGCGAGCGCAGGCCGACCACATTGCGCAGGATCAGCAGCAGGAATATGCCGATCGGCACCATGAGGATGATGCGGTACACCTCCTGGGTAGCGAGCGGCAGGCCGAACAGGGAGAAGGTGACGAATTCATCCTGCCGGTTCTTTCCGGAAACCAGGACACGATCGAGCACGCGCTCTTCAAGTTGGACATAGGAAATCAGCCTTTGGGCGTTTCTGCCGCCGCTGATCTCCACCAGGGGCTCGCTGCCGCGCCACCAGGGCATGGCGTTATCGGGAATTTCCGGATTGCCGGTCTGCACCGAGAAATCGACCCATTTATCGCCGATATGGACTTCGAGCCAGCGCATGATATTGGCCTTTTTGGTGGCGGCGCCGAGATGGATGCCGTTGACGCGCCGCG
>PKTQ01000350.1 GCA_002869085.1 Hyphomicrobiales bacterium
AATGCGCAGCCAAGAGCTTTTCTGATGTGGAAATTGTCAAAGTGCGGACCCATTATCCCATGGGATCGGAAAAGCATCTGGTGCAAGCCCTGACCGGCAGGGAAACCCCGGCGCGGGCACTGACCGCCGATATTGGTATTGTGGTTCACAATGTGGCAACCGCCTATGCCGTGCAGCAGGCGGTGCGCTGCGGCAGGCCGCTGATCTCGCGTATCCTCACGGTCAGCGGCAGCCTCGTCGAGCGGACGGGGAATTTCGAAGTGCCAATCGGAACCCCGATTTCCCACATTCTTGATCATTGCGGTGGTCTGAGCGGCGATCCGGCTCGTCTGCTGCTTGGCGGCCCGATGATGGGCCATTCCGTCACCAGCATCAGGGCGCCGGTCGTGAAGGGCACAAATGGCATTCTTGCCCTCGGCAAGGAAGAGATGCCGTCACGTGAGGTCATGCCCTGCATCCGCTGCGCCTCCTGCGTCGCCGCCTGCCCGTGCGGGCTGTCGCCATTTGATATGGCCGCCAGGATTAAAAAGGAAGAACTCGATGGGGCCGTGCAGATCGGCCTGCTCGATTGTATTTCCTGCGGGTCCTGCGCCTGGGTGTGTCCGGCCAGTATCCCGCTTGTGCAGTATTTCAACTATGCCAAAGGCAGTCTTGCCGCTCAGCAGCAGGCCAAGCACAAGCAGGAAGAAACCAGGCGTCTGGCCCAGTTCCGTGATGAACGCATGAAAAAAATGAGAAAGGCCAAGCAGGAAGCCATGGCCCGTATGAAGGCCGAACGGGAGATGAAGAAGAAAGCCGAGCAAGCCGCCGCGACAAAGCCAGATGAAAAGGGCGCAGCATGATTGAACCCAGACCGGTTGGCGGACCCCATGCCCATTCCGGCGCCAGCATCGGCCGCACCATGGGGTTGGTGATGCTGGCTCTTGTCCCGATTACCCTGTTCGGACTGTATCAGTTTGGCTGGCCGGCCGTCTTCCTGCTGCTGGTCACGCTTGCGGCCTCGGTTGCCGCTGAAGCCTTGTCGCTGAAAATGGCAGGTAAGCCCATCAAGCTGTTTGTCTTTGATGGCTCGGCCATCCTGACCGGCTGGCTGATCGTGCTCAGTCTGCCGCCCTGGGCGCCCTGGTGGATAGGTGTGCTCGGAGCCTTTATCGCCATCATGCTGGCCAAACATGCCTTTGGCGGTCTGGGGCAGAATGTGTTCAATCCCGCCATGATCGCCCGCACGGTGCTTCTCATATCCTTTCCCGTGGAAATGACTCGATTTCTCGCCCCCAAGCCATTTTTTTCCGGTGATACGCCCGGCTTCTATGAGGGGTTGAGCATCAGTTTCTCAGGCCATCCCGCCTTTGACTCCATCTCCAGCGCTTCTCTGCTCGGCACGGTAAAAACGCAACTCGGACAAGGTGTTGCTCTCTCAGATATCTTGAGCAGTGATTTCAATTTGTGGGATATGGCCTTTGGCATTGTGCCCGGCAGTCTGGGTGAAACCTCGGTGGTGCTGGTTCTGCTTGGCGGGCTGTTTTTGCTGATCACCCGGGTGATTACCTGGCATGTGCCGGTCGCGATGATCGCCACCATGGTTGTGCTTGCCGGCCTGTCGAATCTGATTGACCCGGGCGTCTATCCCGGTCCGCAGGTGCATCTTGTCTCGGGCACATTTCTGTTCGCCGCTTTTTTCTTTGCTACCGACTATGTGACAGCCCCCTCCACCGGGCTCGGCAAGCTGCTCTTCGGGGCTGGTATCGCCGCACTGACTTTCATCATTCGAATATGGGGCGCCTATCCCGAAGGGGTCGGGTTTTCCATTCTGTTGATGAACGCGGCTGTGCCGCTCATGGACACCTATATCAAGCCGCGTATTTACGGCCGCACCCGCTCGGGCGAGCCGATCCGCCATGAGGATATGTGAGGACCGGCATGATGAAACACCAAAGCAGAAAATCCCCGTTTCAACGCGGCGTGACCTACCGGGCTCTGAAGTTGAAAAAGCGTAGCCGGCAGCTTACCCGCGGGCTGTCGGGCTTTTTTGGCAGAAATCGCAAAAGCCCGCTTTATCTGTCAATGCTGCTCGGCCTTTTTGCCCTTGTCGGCGCTGTGCTACTGGCAACCAGCCACCAGGCGACAAGTCAAGCGATCGCGCAGAGGCTGAAAGAGGACCTGCTTGGTTCCCTGGCGATGGTTATCCCTGAAAAGCTTTATGACAACGATCTGGTCAGGGACAGCTATGGTTTCAAGCTGAAATCGGGTGATGAACGCATCATTTATCCAGCCGCCAAAAAAGGGCGGTTAAGCGCACTTGCCTATCAGGTCACGGGGCAAGGCTATGGCGGCTCGATCCTGGTTCTGATCGGGATTGACAGCAAGGGGCAAGTGCTTGGCGTACGGGTGCTGCAACATGCGGAAACGCCGGGTCTTGGTGACAAGATTGAAGTGGCGCGCAGCAAGTGGGTTCTTGGGTTTAATGGTCTGTCCCTGGGCAATCCTCCAGCCGAAAAATGGGCTGTCAAAAAAGATGGTGGACGGTTTGATCAGTTTTCCGGCGCGACCATCACCCCGCGCGCCGTGGTGCTTGCGGTTCGTAAAGGGTTGGAGTTTTTCGAACACAACAGGCTGAAACTCCTTAACAGGCAAAGCGAGGCAGGCTCATGAGCACAAGCTATCGTCAACTCGCCATTGACGGCATCTGGAACAATAATGTGGTGTTCGCGCAGATGCTGGCCCTTTGTCCTTTGCTGGCGGTGACCGGCACGGCAACCAATGGGCTTGGCCTCGGTATGGCCACCACCATTGTGCTGGTGGCATCGGCGCTGCTGGTGTCTGTGATGCGTAACATTATCGAAGCCGAGATACGCATTCCGGCTTTCGTGCTCATCATTGCCATTCTGGTGACAATCGTTGATCTGCTGATGAATGCCTGGCTGCACGATCTGTATAAGGTGCTCGGCCTGTTCATCCCGTTGATTGTTACCAATTGCGCCATTCTCGGACGGGCTGAAAGCTATGCCTCAAAGGCGCGCATTCTACCTGCCATGTTCGATGGCCTGATGATGGGGCTGGGATTTACCCTGGTCCTGGTGACATTAGGCGGGGTGCGCGAGATTTTCGGCTCGGGCACATTATTTGCCAATGCATCGCTTCTGCTGGGAAGCAGTTTTGACTTTCTGGAGATGACAATCATTCCCGGATATAAGGGCTTCCTGCTGCTCATACTGCCCCCTGGCGGCTTCATCATTCTAAGCCTGCTCCTGGCTGCCAAACGGTTGATTGATGCCAGAAAGCAGTCCGGAGCTGAACTTGCAGATGTGCCGCCGGGTGCAGATGTAAAACAGGTTTCAATATAAGCAGGGGGATTTGTCATGAATATTGGTGTGGCTTATGTGACGCCCGTGCACAAAATCTGGCTGAAAATGGAAATGCCCGACAACTGCACTGTGCAGGAGGCTATTGAGCGTTCAGGTATTCTCAAACAATTCCCGGAGCTTGATCTGCAGAAGCAAAAAGTGGGGATTTTCGGGCGCATCTCCAAGCTGGATAAGCTGTTGGAAGACGGTGACCGGGTCGAGATTTACCGCGCCATCACTGCCGATCCGGATCAGGTGGA
>PKTQ01000293.1 GCA_002869085.1 Hyphomicrobiales bacterium
CTGGCGCTGGCGGCGGGGCTGCTGTCGCTGCTGCCAATGCCGGCCAGCCTCAGGGACACCCTGCCGGCGATGATCCGCACCAGCACCGCCGCCTCGGCGGCCCTGTTCGCGGCCTTCGGCCTTCTGTGCCTGTGGATCATCTGGCGCTCCAACCTGATGCTGTTTTATTAAGGTCGTTTTCCATCAGGAAAACGACCCCCGACAAGGTGCTCTTGCCGGAGGCAAAGCACCGGTCGGCGGGCGCAACAACCACAATGCTGAAAAAAAGGTGCATTTTCCCTTGGAAAATCACCGGTCGGCCCCTGCCGCAATCGCTTCGCTGCATAAGACCCCGACAAGGTGCTCTTGCTGGAGGCAAAGCACCGGTCGGCGTCTGCCAGAATCGCCATGCTGTTTCAGTGGCGGCTTAAAGCCCGAAGCGGAACATTATTTGCGGCTACATAGAAAGGCCTGTAGCGTCGAACAATCATCATCCTGCTCAAGACCGGAAACATAGGAGAAGCGCTGTTGCCTTTGGAGATCGACTTTTTTGGCTCACTGTCCAGCCCTTACTGTTACTTAGCACTGGATCGCCTTGATGAAATAGAACGTGATCAAGATATCCGGATTGTCATGCGTCCAGTTCTACCCGGCGTCCTCCGTATGTCGGATTTCTGGACTGATACTCCTAAAATGGAGCTAGCCTATTTCGAGACTGACGTGGCTCGAACGGCGGAGTTTCTGGGGGTTCCATATGATCATCCAAACCCATCACCCGTCGACTGGGATGAAGAGGGCGTATGGAAACCAAGGCCAGATCAAGGTCTTACATATCGCCTCTACAACATGCTTTATCAAGCAGAAGGGTTTTCCAAAAGCTATGACCTCTATTCTTCGCTTATGCGCCTTATATGGTCTGGACAAACATCAAAGTGGGACGCGGGGAACCATTTAGCATCGTGCCTTGAAGGATGTGGGTTACCTGCCAACCTTTTTGAGCAGTCTGACGTTTTAACAAAGCAAGCTGAAAGCCATTTCGCATCAAACCAACAGGCTCTGTTCAATTGTGGACACTGGGGAGTTCCAACTTTTTCATTTAATGATGAGCCGTTTTTTGGGCAAGACAGACTTGATCAGCTTCGATGGCGTATCGAAAACTCAACTGTCTAAAGCTCATGCATTTCTACCTGTAACTGGCAGGTTTTTGCCGGTTGACTGATATACGTTTTACGCTGGACAGTAGCCGCAAAATCTGACGGGTGCGGGCATCCGGGCCGTTCTCGAATTCAAGAAATCTATAGGGCAATCATGATTTGACCGCCGGCCCATGCCGCCGTCTTCGCTGCTACGAAATGACACATGTGAAAGCATTGAACCCCCTCCCGATAGGCATAGGCTAACTGCGCTGAATATCAGTCTTTTTACCCGGGAGCCGCAGATGAGTTTGCGTGGGTGGGTTGCAATCGGTTTTCTCCAGTTCTGTCTCATCGCCCTGTCGGGGATCGGCATCGTCTCACTGACATTGCCGACAGAAGTGCAGGCGGGTGGTGGTGGTGGCGGCGGCGGTTCGGACGCCTTGGACAATCTGCGCAAAAAACAGACATACCGCCGCAAGAGCCGCAGGAATTACAATACCCGCCGCCGCCGGGCGCGGCGCACACGGTACAAGACCGTCAGAAGGCCACGCAACAACCCGCCGGCCTGGACCTATCCCGCCGCCCCGGTTTACGGGCAGCCGGTCTACACGCCTGGCGCCGCCCCCTATCCGGCGCCTGCCGGCACGCCGCTTTATTCGCCCAATATGCCGCTCTATTCCAAAACCCCGGCGGCCCCCGGCACGCCGCTTTATTCGCCCAACATGCCGCTCTATTCCAAAACCCCGGCGCCGATCGTGCCGCGCGATGCTGACGCTTATAAGTGGCCAGAGCCTAAGGACATGACCCCGGAGCAATTGAGCGAGTTTCGCAATCCTCCGCAATTGGCGGCGGGTGAAGTGGCCGTGACGGGCCTCCGCTGGGCGGGCAACCCCAACGATCCCACCGGCAAGTCGGTGCTGATCGAATATAATGGCGGCTGGCACTATCACCCCTTCTATCCCAAGCACGGCGTGGTGATGCCGGTGGGCATGTATGAGGAGCATCTGAAAACCGCCAAGGTCCCATTGCAACCGCCGCCGCAAATTCCACCTGCTATAGCGCCTGCTCCTCCGCCTGCCGCCCCGCCTGCGCCGCCCCCGGAGCCTGAGCCGAAATCCGTGGTGCGCGTCTCGCCCGCTCCGCCGGACGCGCCCCGCGACAAACAGGCCGAAGACGCGGCCATTGCCAAAATCACCGACAAGTTCAAAAACCTGCCCAAGGCGCAGATCGCGGCGATTGCCGATAATTTCAGAAAGCTCAGCCCGGCCGACCAGGCAAAAAATGTCGAGATATTCACCGCAAAACCAGCGCAAACCCGCATTCCGCAACCGGGCGACAGCTTTATCGGACCCGCCGGAACATCCTATCCGACCGCCGAGGCCGCCCGCATCGCCAGGGGCGGGCGCCCGATGCTGCCGCCGCCGGATGGCGGCCTGGTGCCCTGGGGCGGCACCGGTACCGGGGATGTCGCCATTCTCGTCGATCTGCTCGGCCATGCCGGCAATTCTTTTCCCGGCAAATTCGCTCAGCGCGGCGGCACCATCCTCACCATCACCACCATCGCTGCCAAGGGCGTGAAGATGGGCCTCAGCGACAACGCGGCCGAGTTCGACAAGAACAAGGATGACTACCAGAAGACCACGCTTTCCAGCGTCGGGGGCATCATCGGCGCGGGAGTGGGCGCCGCTGCGGTTACGGCCGTGCTAGTATCTCCGGCCGGCTGGGCCGTGGTGGCCGGCGGTTTCGTCGGCTCGGCGATAGGGGTAAAGCTCGGCGGCGATTATTTTGACGCCACCAAGGACACCAATGTGGTCGAGATGATCAGCGATCATTACGCCAATCAACAGCAGTGACCAGGGGTTTCCATGGCGCCTCGGCGCCGCGCATTTTTCGAACGGAAAATCAAATGACCACCTCATCAGGCATCAGGTTCACCATTCTCGGCGCGCTCATGCTCAGCCTCATCTGTCTCTTTGCCGGGCGGGCGCAGGCGGACACCATCAAACTGAATGTGTTCGAGAGATTCCGCAATGAAATGGTCATTGATCAGAAAGCCGCGGCCGCCAAGTTCATGAATGCGGGCGCCTTGCACAAATGGACCACCGGCTTCGTGCCCTTCTTCGCCGATGACCAGGGTCAGTTGCGGCACTTCTTCGCCTTTGCCATGGCCGTGCCCAAGAAGAAGGGCGAGCTGATCACCATGATCTATTTCAACCCCTGGGTGGATGGGGCGCTGTTCACCCGCTGGCGGGCGGAAGGGGAACTCTGGAAACTGGATGATTTTTATCTCGCATCGGGAGAGCGGATAAGGGGCGAAATCACGGCGGGCGCCAAAATCGAAGGCGGCAATATTCCCCCCATCTGGCTGTGGTTCAAGGGGCCGCTGCTCAGGAATCTGATCGTCTATTACAGGGATATGCGAACCCGGCTCCTGAACCTGGACGGGCCTGATTTGGCGGGCTGGTTTTCGCGCTCTGCC
>PKTQ01000003.1 GCA_002869085.1 Hyphomicrobiales bacterium
CATCTATGCCGAGAAGTCCTGCGTCAAACCCTTCATCGCCAAGGCGGTCGAGGATCATTACAAGCCGCAGGGGCCGGCGGACGAGGTACCCAATGACCCGATCTCGATCGCGGTGGCGCTGGCCGATAAGATCGACACGCTGACGGGCTTTTGGGCGATCAATGAGAAACCCACCGGCTCGAAGGACCCTTATGCGCTGCGGCGCGCGGCTTTGGGGGTGATCCGCATTGTTTTGGAAAACAAGCTGGATTTGCCACTTGGAGTACACCTTGAGACTGCCATGAAGGCTGTTGGAGCACCTAGAAACGGGACTCACAATCAACCTGCTGGATTTCAGTATGGCAACGTTGATGTGGCAGTCCACCAGAAGTTTTATTCTGATGGAACAAAACTCGATACAAGAGTCATTGATCTGCTCGACTTTTTCGCCGACCGGCTGAAGGTCTATCTGCGCGATCAGGGCGCGCGGCATGACCTGATTGACGCCGTCTATGCTCTGGGCTCACAGGACGACTTGCTGATGATTGTGCGGCGCATCGAGGCGCTGGGCGAGTTTTTGGGAAGTGATGACGGGGCCAATCTGCTGGCCGGGGTGAAACGCGCCTCGAACATCCTGCGCATCGAGGAGAAGAAGGACAAGCGCAGTTTTGACGGCGCGGCGGACCCGGCGCTGTTCGCGCAGGATGAAGAGCGGGCGCTGTTCGACCGTATCGCCGAAGCCACGGCCGAAGCGGGCGCCGCCTTGGGCCGCGAGGATTTCGCGGCGGCGATGGCGGCGATGGCGAGCCTGCGTGCTCCGGTGGATGCGTTTTTTGACCATGTCACGGTCAATGCCGACGAGCCTGATTTGCGCGAGAACCGGCTGAGACTGCTGTCGCAAATTCGCGCCGCCACCCGTCAGGTCGCGGAATTCTCGAAAATCGCGGGGTAGTTTTTTTTCGCTCGCGGCCAGTTCGTGCGGACTGGCGTCCCCACTCACGGCCTCCGCGGGGGCGCGCTGACCGCGCGGCGCCCGGTCGGGCTTGCGGCTCGGCGCAAGGATTTGCGCCTTCGCCGGGGTGTGATCCGGCAATGGCAGTGCCTTTCCCCCACCCGGCCACCCAGAGAGCATGGACCCAAGGGTGCCGGGCGGGAAACCGGACCGTGCATCAATGACCCTCGGTTCCCGGCCTCGCTTTCGCGTCTGATGGCTATGAGAATTCGTCATTTTATTGCAATAATGGGGGCATGAGTGATTCCAGCGGCAATATCCACGAGTTCACCGTTTCCGAGCTTTCCTTCTCGCTTAAAAAAACGGTCGAGGAGAACTATCCCTATGTGCGGGTGCGCGGCGAGCTGGGGCGGGTCAGCCGCCCGGCCTCGGGGCATGTCTATCTCGATCTGAAGGACGACAAGGCGGTGATCAACGGCGTCATCTGGAAAGGGGTGGCGGCGGGCATGAAGCTGCGGCCCGAACAGGGGCTGGAGGTGATCGTCACCGGCAAGCTCACCACCTTCCCCGGCCAGTCGCGCTATCAGATCATCATCGAGCGCATGGAGCCGGCCGGAGTGGGCGCGTTGATGGCGCTGTTGGAAGAACGGCGCAAAAAGCTTGCCGCCGAGGGGCTGTTCGATGAAACCCGCAAGCAGGAGATTCCCTTTCTGCCGGGCATTATCGGCGTGGTGACCTCGCCCAGCGGCGCGGTGATCCGCGATATCATCCACCGGGTGTCCGACCGCTTCCCGACCCGGGTCATTGTGTGGCCGGTGCGGGTGCAGGGCGAAAGCTGCGCGGCGGAAGTGGCGGCGGCAATCGCCGGCTTCAACAATCTGACACCCGGCGGCGCGGTACCGCGCCCGGATGTGATCATCGTGGCGCGGGGCGGCGGCTCGCTTGAAGATTTGTGGGGCTTTAACGAAGAGGCGGTGGTGCGCGCCGCGGCGGCGAGCAAGATTCCGCTGATTTCGGCGGTCGGCCATGAAACCGACTGGACATTGATCGACCATGCGGCGGACGCGCGCGCGCCGACACCGACCGCCGCCGCCGAGCGGGCGGTGCCGGTGCGGGCCGATTTGATCTTCACCCTTGAGGATCTGACCCGGCGCCAGCACCAGGCGGCGCGGCGGCAGTTGCAGGACAAGCGAAATGCGGTGATCAGCGCCGGGCGCGCCCTGCCCAAACCGGCCGAATTGCTGGCGCTGGCCCGCCAGCGCCTCGATGCGGTGGCGGAGCGCAACGGGCTGGCGATCCGCCGGGCGCATCAGGATTTGAGCGCGGCGCTGCAGGCGGCGAATCTGGCCATGCCGAAAATGAGCGAGGTGGTGGCCCGGGCGCGGCAACGCTATGAGACCATCGCGGCGCGCGGGCGCCAGACCCTGAAGGCCGGGCTGATGATGCACCGGGCGCATTTTGAGCGCATTACCGGGCAGCTCAGCCCCGGCATGATCCTCAGGCGCATCGGCGAGGCAAGACGGCGCAACAACGAGCTGATGGGGCGCGGCCACGGCGCTGTGCGTCGGCGCAGCGGTGAGGCGCGGCGGCACTTGAGCGCGGCGGGGCAATTGCTGACCAGCCTCGGCTATGTCAATGTGCTCGGGCGGGGGTTTGCGCTGGTGCGGGACAATGCGGGCCAGGTGGTGCGCAGCACCAAGGCGGCGCCGGCCGGCACCGCGCTCGATATCGAACTGGCGGACGGGCATGTGCCGGCCATTGCCGGCAAGGGCGGCAAAGGCGGCAAGGCTCCAAAGGGCGCCGGCAAGCCCGCGCCCAAACCGGATGGCGAAGATCAGGGCAATCTGTTTTGAAATTGGCGCCGGGCCACTATATGATCAGAAAATCCTATCCAAGCTGAAAGAGCCTAGCCTATGCACAGACCCCGCAACCCCATGATGACCGGCGAAGCCGTGCTTCGCTATAGCGGCGGTGATTTCACGGTGGTTCAGCCGGGCGCCTATGTCACCTGCGCCGTGACCGGCAAGCCGATCCGGATGGAGGATTTGCGCTATTGGAGCGTCGCCCGCCAGGAGGCCTATGCCGGCCCGGATATCGCGCTGCAGGCCGAACAGCAGGCGGCGGGCCAGGCTCAAGCCTGAAGCGCAGAGGTTAATCGGCTGCGCAGATTTGCGAGCGGTTCAGGCAGATCAAGCCTTGCTTCGGCCAGCACCGCCTGCGATTTCATGATCAGGCCGTCATCGAGAATCTTGAGATAATTCGCCTCCAGCGTGGAGCCGCTTGAGGTGATGTCGACAATGACCTCGGCAGAGCCGGCCGCCGGCGCGCCCTCGGTGGCGCCCAGGCTTTCGACAATGCGATAGCCGGCAAGCCCGTGGCGGGCGAAAAAGCGGCGGGTCAGGTTGACATATTTGGTGGCGACGCGCAGGCGGCGGCCATTGCCGGCGTGAAAGGCCAGCGCCACCTCGTCGAGATCGGCCATGTCGCTGACATCGAGCCAGGCTTTGGGCACCGCCACCACCACATCAGCGCCGCCGAAGCCCAGCTTCCTGACGATGCGGATGCGCGATGCCATGTCCTCGATCTGCTCATCAAGCAGATCCTCGCCGGTAATACCCAGATG
>PKTQ01000425.1 GCA_002869085.1 Hyphomicrobiales bacterium
ATGGTATGACGATGCCTATAAGCTGCTGAAGAGCGGCGGCCTCGAGCCGCGCGAGGACAAAGCGTCGTGGATCAGCCGCGCCTATAAGTCCATCTTCTAGATACGGGCGAAGACGCAACAAGCCGCTCTTACACCGGAGAATCAACCCCAGGGTTTTTCCCCGCTGGCGGAATCGCATAGGATGTGCGAAACGCGGCAATCAGCGCTGGCCTCGGCCGGCGTTTCGACTATGATCCGCTGCTGTCCAGTCCTTTTGACGGAGCAATGTGGTGACACCATCAGACCAGCAATCATTGGGCGCGGCCTGGGCCGGGTTCCGGCCGGCGCCGGACCATTGCGGCGACAAGGCCGGTGCGCTCCCTGGCGGGGCTGCGATCTGACCATGCTGTCGGCTCTGTTCATTCGCAATATCGTGCTGATCGAACAGCTCGACCTGGAGTTCGGGCCGGGCCTGTGCGTGCTGAGCGGCGAGACCGGGGCCGGCAAATCGATCCTGCTGGATTCGCTGTCGCTGGCGCTGGGCGGGCGCGGCGATGGCGGGCTGGTGCGCAAGGGCGCGCAACAGGGCTCGGTCACCGCGGTGTTCGAGCGGGCCGAGGCGCGGACCACGGCGCTGCTGGAGGAAAACGGCCTCGAGCCGGCCGATCCGGTGATCCTGCGCCGGGTGCAATATGCGGATGGGCGCACCCGCGCCTTTGTCAACGACATGCCGGTCAATGCCGGCCTGCTGCGCAAGGTGGGCGAGGCGCTGGCCGAGATTCACGGTCAGCATGATGCGCGGCTGCTGGCCGAGCCTTCCAGCCATCGTGACCTGCTCGATGCGTTTGGCGGACATGAGGACGACCTTGCCCGGGTGGCGGGGGCGCATGGGGCGTGGCAGGGGTTTCGCCGGGAGCTCGACGCGCTGACGGATGAGATCGCCAAAGCGGAGCGGGACAGCGACTATCTGGCCCATGCGGCGGCCGAGCTTGAGCAGCTTGACCCGCAGGCGGATGAGGAAGAGGGGCTGGCCGAGCGGCGCCAGCTCCTGATGAATTCGGAAAAGATCGCCGCCGGGCTGAACGAGGCCGCCGAGGCGCTGGGCGAGGGGCTCACGGGCGGGCTGAACAGCGCGCTGAGGCGGCTGGAGCGCCTGCCGCAATCGGGCGGGCTGCTGGCTCCGGTGCTGGAGGCGATGGAGCGGGCGCTGGCCGAGGCCCAGGAAGCCGAGGCGGCGCTTGAGGCGGCGATGCGCGCCGCCCGCCACGATCCGGACGAGTTGGAACAGGCCGAGGCGCGGCTGTTCGCGCTGCGCGCCGCGGCGCGCAAGCATCAGACCTCGGTGTCCGATCTGCCGGATCTGTTGCAGCGGCTGCAGGCCAGGCTGGAGAAGCTCGGCCGCGCCGAACATAATCTGCATGAATTGCGCCAGCAATGCGCCAGCGCCGAAACCGCCTATTTCCAGCTCGCCGGTGCGCTCAGCGTCAAACGGCGGGAGGCCGCCGCCCGGCTCGACAGCAAGGTGATGGACGAGTTGGGACCGCTGAAGCTGGAGCGGGCGGTGTTTCACACCAAAGCCGAGGCGGATCTGTCGCTGGCCGGGCCACAGGGGCAAGACCGGGTGGAGTTCATGGTGGCGACCAATCCGGGCGCCGATCCGGGGCCGCTCGCCAAGATCGCCTCGGGCGGCGAACTGTCGCGCTTCATGCTGGCGCTGAAAGTGTCGCTGGCGGCCAGGGGCGGGGCGCCGGTGCTGGTGTTCGATGAAATCGATGCCGGGGTCGGCGGCGCGGTCGCCGATGCGGTCGGGGCCAGGCTGGCGCGGCTGGCGGGCGATGCCCAGGTGCTGGTGGTGACCCATTCGCCGCAGGTGGCGGCGCGCGGGCAGGCGCATTATCTGGTGCGCAAGCAGGGCGAGGCGGAGGAACTGCCGCAGGTCGGGGTCGATGAACTCACGGGCGGGGAGCGCCGGGAGGAGATTGCCCGCATGTTGTCGGGCGCCGATATTACCGATGAGGCCCGCGCCGCGGCGGCGCGGCTGCTGGAGACCAGGGCATGAGCAAGCTTTCCACCACCGCGCCGGCGGATCTGAGCCCGGATGAGGCCAGGGCCGAGCTCAAACATCTTAGCGAAGAGATCGCCCGGCATGACGCGGCCTATTACCAGAAAGACGCGCCCGAGATTTCGGATGCCGATTATGACGCCTTGCGCCGGCGCCTCACGGTCCTCGAGGCGGCGTTCCCCGAACTCGTGCGCGACGACAGCCCGTCGGCCCGGGTCGGCGCGGCGCCGGCCGAGGGTTTTGGTAAAGTGCGCCACAAAGTGCCGATGCTGTCGCTGTCCAATGCGTTCTCGCCTGAGGACATGGCGGAGTTTGCCGCCCGCATGCAGCGCTTTCTCGGCCTTGATGCGGATACGCCCATCATCATGACCGCCGAGCCGAAAATCGACGGGCTGTCGCTTTCGCTGCGCTATGAGAACAAGCGCCTGGTGCAGGCGGCGACCCGAGGCGACGGGCAGACCGGCGAGGATGTGACCGCCAATGTGCGCACCATTTCCGAGATTCCGCAAAAGATCGAGGAAGATGATTTCCCGGCTGTGTTCGAAGTGCGCGGCGAGGTCTATATCAGCCACGCGGATTTTGCCGCGCTCAATGCGGGCCAGGCGGCGGCGGGGGGCAAGAGCTTCGCCAATCCGCGCAATGCGGCGGCGGGCAGCCTGCGCCAGCTCGACCCCAAAGTGACCGCCAGCCGGCCGCTGCGGTTCTTCGCCTATGCCTGGGGCGAGGCGACCGACCTGCCGGCCAATAACCAGATGGGGATGATGGCGGCGTTCCGGCGCTGGGGCTTTCCGGTCAACAAGCAGCTTTATTTCTGCGAAAGCCTCAATGAGGCGGAGGCCGCTTATCAGGAGCTGGAGGCGGCGCGCGCCGGGCTCGGCTATGACATTGACGGGGTGGTCTATAAGGTCAACCGGCTCGATCTGCAGGAGCGGCTCGGCTTTGTCTCGCGCAGCCCGCGCTGGGCGATCGCCCGCAAATTCCCGGCCGAGCAGGCGGTGACCGAAATCGAGGATATCGAGATTCAGGTCGGGCGCACCGGCGCGCTCACTCCGGTGGCGCGGCTGAAGCCGGTGACGGTGGGCGGGGTGGTGGTGTCCAACGCCACACTGCACAATGAGGATGAAATCGCCCGCAAGGATATCCGCAAGGGCGACAGCGTGGTGATCCAGCGGGCCGGCGACGTGATCCCGCAAGTGGTGCGGGTCGAGCTCGAAAAACGCCCGGCCGGCTCCCAGCCCTATGAATTCCCCCGGCAATGCCCGGTCTGCAAAAGCCATGCGGTGCGCGAGGTCAATGAGCGCACCGGCAAGGAGGATGCGGCGCGGCGCTGTACCGGCGGGCTGATCTGCAAGGCGCAGATCGCCGAGCGGCTGAAGCATTTCGTCTCGCGCAATGCTTTCGATATTGACGGGCTCGGCGCCAGGCAGGTCGAGAGCTTTTATGAAGACGGGCTGGTGAAGCAGCCGGCGGATATCTTCCGGCTGGA
>PKTQ01000123.1 GCA_002869085.1 Hyphomicrobiales bacterium
AGATTGTCGTTTTCACCCGCTTCGACGAACAGACCGTCGGTGCGCATGGCCGAACAACTGGCCTTATACAGCTTTTTGAAGGCTTTCTTGTCCAGGGCCCTTTTCTGGGCGGCCCAGAAACCATCGGCCTTTTTGCAGGTTTTGTGGAACACCAGCTCGACAAAGGCGTCGCGGGTGCCGGAGGTCGGGGGCGGGCCATAGACCAGGATCGCCTGATCCGGCAGGGCCTTGTCGATGTCGCTCCATTTCTTATAAGGGTTGTCGACCAGCTTGCCGTCCACCGGAACCTGCTTGGCCAGGGCCTTGTAGAGCTGCAGCTTGGTGACGTCGAAATCGGCTCCCTTGCGCGACAGGGCCACCGAAAGGCCGTCAAAGCCGATATTGACCTCGGTGATCGCGGTGACGCCGTTCTTGTTGCACAGCTCCCATTCGTTCTTTTTCATGGCGCGCGAGGCATTGGTGATGTCCGGATGGGCATCGCCGACGCCCTTGCAGAAAATCTTCATGCCGCCGCCGGAGCCGGTCGACTCGAGCACCGGCGCTTTGTTGCCGGTCTTGTTGGCGAATTCTTCGGACACAGCCTGGGCGTAAGGATACACCGTGCTGGATCCGACGATCTTGATATGGTCACGCGCCATCGCCTGGCCGGCAACGATGCCGGCGGCGAGCGCGATGGAAACACTGAGAGCTGTACGTTTGGCGTTCATGTCAGAAACATCCTTTTGATCGACGTTTTGAAAAACTCATGGACGACCCCCCGGCACTTCCCGCGATTGCGGATTGGCACCAGCGGTGTCCTGAGCCTGTTCTAGGGGGAATCAGCTACAGTTTTGTGACAGTATATCTATTTGAAAAATATGGAGAAATATCAGAAGCGCGTCAGCCGGTGACATTCTGCGGCGATGATTCCGGCAGATTCACGGTAAAGGTCGAGCCCTTGCCGACCCGCGATTTGATCACCAATTCGCCGCGATGGCGGTTGATCACATGCTTGACGATCGCCAGACCCAGGCCGGTGCCGCCCTTTTCCCGGCTCGACACCTTGCTGACCCGGTAAAAGCGTTCGGTCAGATGCGGCAGATGCTTGGCGGCGATGCCCGGCCCGTCATCCTTCACCGAAATGCTGATCCAGTGGCCGGCATGGTCCTTGCGCTTCCTGCGCTGCACTCTGACCTGAACCTGCCCGCCCTGCCGGCCATAGCGCACCGCATTCTGGATCAGATTCTGAAAAACCTGTACCAGCTCGTCCTTTTCGCCGCGCACATAGGCCCCGCCCTTCAGGCGCTCCACCTTGATCCGGGCGCCGTCCCCGTCGGCGATCGGCCGCATCATCTCGGCAATCGGCTCCACCAGCTGATTGATCTCCAACTGCACGTCGAGTGGCACATGCTCGCTCATCTCCAGGCGGCTCAGCGACAACAGATCGTCGATCAGCCGGGTCATGCGCCGGGCCTGGCCGGCCATGATCGCCAGAAACTTCTCCCGCGCCGCCTCGTCATCGCGCGCCGCCCCCTGCAGGGTTTCGACGAAACCGAGCAATGAGGCCAGCGGGGTGCGCAGCTCATGCGAGGCATTGGCGATGAAATTCATGCGCATGCGCGCCAGGGTCTCCTGCTCCGCCGTATCGCGGATCGTGACGAAGATATCCGGCTGGCCGGGGTCGATGCGGCCATGCACGTCATGGGCAAGCTCATCATGGGCGATCTGCACCAGGGTCACTTCGAGCTGCCGCGTCACCGGCCAGTTGCGCTCGAATAGCACCGTCACGCTGGGCTCGCCGCTGCGCACCGCGCCGATCGCGTCGAGAAATTCCGGCTGGCGGATGGTCAGAGACACCGGATCGCCGACCCGCAGCAGATCGAAAATATGCGCCGCCCGGTTGTTGAAGCCGCAGATCTTCTGCTCGCGGTCCAGGGCCAGCGCCGCCTCGGGCAGGCCTTCGATGATCGACAATATGGCTGACAGCATGCTTCCCCTCAGGCGCTCAGGCGCATTCAGAGCCTGAGTTAAAACATAGGCGCCGGGGGTTTGCAAAGAGCTGAATTGGTCAGGCCGCCAGATCCGCCGGCGCCGCCTCGGCGATCCTTTGTTCCAGATCCCGCAGCATCTGCCGCCGGGCCAGCGCCGAGCCGGCCAGGAAATGCACATGCACTTCCACGCCGCCGCCTTCAAGCGCGCGCCGATAACCGGCCGAGCCTGTGAGCTGCGCGGCATCCTCGCCCGCCTGGCCCAGAAAGAGCACCTGGCGCGCGCCGCCCATGCGGGCCGCCACCAGCACCACCGCGCGGGCCAGCAGCGGCACCTTGTCCGGGGCATAGACCGTGTGCAGATAGGTGCGACCCGAGGCCCCGACCCAATAATGATAATGGGTGCCCACTTTTCCGCTGCTGGAAATACTGGCCTTGAAATCGGCGGATCCGGAGCGGGTCCGGGGCGTGCGGAGCGGCGTCTGGAGCGGGACAGGCATGCGAAGTTCCTTCTCAGGGGTCGGCGAATCACTAACCCCGTCACCATGCCCCTATCCGGCTGAATCGGATCGCAACAGCCCGTTCAGCCATTGTTCATGTTCACAAACCGGCCCGGCAGCGCCTTTTTCATGGGCTCGGCGCAGCGCAAAGTGGACATCCGTCCCCCGGCGGCATAACGATTGAGCGGCGAGCACGCCCAAAGGCAACAATCGGGAACGGGGACATGAACATCTGGGACAAACGCTATCTTGATCTGGCCGAATTCGTGGCCTCCTGGTCGAAGGATCCGAGCACCAAAGTCGGCGCGGTGATCGTGCGCCCGGACAAGACCATCGCCTCGGTCGGGTTCAACGGCCTGCCGCGCGGGGTCGAGGATAGCGATGAGCGGCTGCACAACCGCGACCTGAAATATCCCATGACCGTGCATGCCGAGGTCAATGCCATCCTGCACGCCCAGGAACCGCTGCATGGCTATACCATCTATGTGGCGCCGCTCAATCCGTGCTCCGACTGCGCCGGGGTCATCATCCAGTCGGGCATCAAGCGGGTCGTCGCCCGCGCCGAAATGAACCCGCGCTGGCTGGAAAGCAACGCGCTGGCCCAGGCCATGTTCGAGGAATCCGGCGTGATCTCCGAGTTTTTCGACCTCGCCGCCAGGCCGGAAGAACACTAGGATCAGGACCTTGCGGGCCAGCCCCTTAGAGGCCAGACCCCGGGGCCTGTTACTTGAACGGCGTGATCCGCCGCAGCGTCCGGCCGGTGGCGCGGCCTAGATTGCGCACTCCGCGGCCGGTCTTACGCCCCAGATTCTTAACCCCGCGGCCGGTTTTGCGCCCCAGATCTTTAACCCCGCGTCCGACACGCCCGGCGCCCTTGGCGCCCGAGCGCATGACTTTCCGCCCCGCCCGCGCCGTATCGCCCAGCACCTTTTTCGGCACCAGCGAGGCCTTGCGCATCAGCTGCTCCGGGTTGAACCGGCGCACCGGGTCGATCAGCAGCCGCTTGCCGGCAAAGGGAAACGCCTTCGCCAGGCCTATGCCGCCGAACAAAGTATTGTC
>PKTQ01000124.1 GCA_002869085.1 Hyphomicrobiales bacterium
ACAGGCCAGCACCGCCATCTGGCAGGTAAAGGCCTTGGTCGAGGCCACCCCGATCTCCGGCCCGGCATGGGTCGGCAGGATCACGTCGGATTCGCGGGCGATGGTGGATTCGGGCACATTGACGATCGAGACAATGGTCTGGTTATGAGCCCGGCAATAACGCAGCCCCGCCAGAGTATCGGCGGTCTCGCCCGACTGGGAAATGAACAGCGCCAGCCCCTGTTTCGGCATCGGCGCCTCCCGGTAACGGAATTCGGAGGCCACATCGATATCGACGCTGATCCCGGCCAGGCTTTCCAGCCAGTATTTGCCCACCAGGCCGGCATAATAAGCGGTGCCGCAGGCGGTGATGGTGATCCGGTCCAGATTGTTCCAGTCCACCTCGAGGCCGGGCATGTGCACCTCCCGGCTGGACAGGTCGAGATAGCTTGCCAATGTGTGGGCGATAACCTCGGGCTGCTCGAAGATTTCCTTGGCCATGAAGTGGCGGTGATTGCCCTTATCGACGCTATAGGCGCCGTAAGCGGTTTTGGTCACCGCGCGGCGGACCGGATTGCCGCCCGCATCGTAAAAGCTGGCGCCGCCGCGGCGGATCGCCACCCAGTCGCCATCCTCAAGATAGGTAAGCTCCGAGGTCAGAGGCGCCAGCGCGATGGCGTCCGAGCCCAGATACATCTCGCCATGCCCATAGCCGACTGCCAGCGGCGGGCCGTTGCGGGCGCCGATCATCAGATCCTCCTCGCCGGAGAACAGGATCGCCAGCGCAAAAGCGCCGCGCACCCGCCCCAAAACCGCCGCCACCGCCTGTTCCGGGCTTTTGCCGCCGCGCATTTCCAGCGCGATCAACTGCCCCACGGTTTCGGTGTCGGTTTCGGTCTCGCAGGTGACGCCGGCCGCCTCCAGCTCGGTCCGCAATTCGCGGAAATTCTCGATAATGCCGTTATGCACCACCGCCACATCGCCGCAGATATGCGGATGGGCATTGCCCACCGTCGGCGCGCCGTGGGTGGCCCAGCGGGTATGGCCGATGCCTGAAATGCCCTTCAACGGCTCGCGTTTCAGCTCGCCTTCCAGATTATGCAGCTTGCCCTCGGCCCGTCGCCGCACCAGCGCCCCGTTTTCAAGGGTGGCGATGCCGGCTGAATCATAGCCCCGATATTCAAGCCGCCGCAGCGCCTCGTAGATCACCCCCGCCACGGGCGCATTGCCCAAGATCCCAACAATTCCGCACATGGATTTATGCTCCTTAACCCGCCTGTTTGCGCCCGGACCGGGCCCGGAAGGCCGCCGCCCAACCGGCTTTGCTCATCTGCCGCCCGCGCCCCACCGCCAGCGCGTCCGCCTCCACATCGCGGGTGATCACGCTGCCCGAGCCCACATAGGCCCCGTCCCCGATGCTGACCGGGGCAACCAGCGCCGAATTCGAGCCGATAAACGCCCCGGCGCCGATCCGGGTCTGATATTTGTTGAAACCGTCATAATTGCAGGTGATGGTGCCGGCGCCGATATTAGCCCCGGCCCCGACCACCGCATCGCCAATATAAGTCAGATGGTTGACCTTGGCGCCGGATTCGATTTCGGATTTCTTGATCTCGACGAAATTGCCGACCTTGGCGCCCGCGCCGATATGCGCTCCGGGGCGCAGGCGCGCAAAGGGGCCGAGCACCGCGCCGTCCTCCACATCAGCCCCTTCCAGATGGCTGAACGCCTTGATCTGAACCCCGTCGCCAATGCGGACTCCGGGGCCAAACACCACATTCGGCTCCACAGTCACATCCCGCCCCAGCACCGTGTCATGGCAGAAGAACACGCTATCGGGATCGATCAGCGTGGCGCCCGCCTCCATCGCCTTCAGGCGCAGGCGGTTTTGCAGCACATATTCCGCTTCCGAAAGCTGCATCCGCGAATTGATCCCCAGCACCTCGTCCTCGGGCGCTGTTTCCACAATGGTGCGCAAGCCCCGGGCATGGGCGATCTCGATGGCGTCGGTCAGATAATATTCGCCCTTGGCATTTTCGTTGCCCACCGCCTCCAGCAGATCAAGAATATGCGCGCCTCGAAACGCCATAACACCTGAATTGCAAAGGGTTACGGACTTTTCTTCATCTGTTGCATCCGCATGCTCGCGGATCGCCAGCAAGGCGCCATCCTCACTCAGCAGCAACCGCCCATAGCCTTCAGGATCCTCGGCCTCAAAGCCCAGCACCACGCAATCTGCGTGCGTGAGCCCCTCCGCCATGCGCCGCAGGGTGTGCGGCGTCAAGAGCGGCGTATCGCCATAAAGCACCAGCACCCGATCCGGCGCCGGGCCCATAAGCCTCTCCCGCGCCTGCAGCACCGCATGGGCGGTTCCCAGGCGCTCGGCCTGCACCACATGCGCCGCCGGGCGCGGCCAATTGTCCAATTCAGCCTCAACCCCGGCCATATCCGGGCCGATCACCGCCATGCATTGTTCAATTCCGGCCTCATCGACCGCCGCCAGCACATGCCCCAGCATGCTGCGCCCGGCCAGTCGGTGCATGACCTTAGGCGATTCCGATTTCATTCGTGTGCCCATACCGGCCGCGAGGATAATTGCCAGAGTGTCTGCCTGAGCCATATTGCCTTTAAGTTCCTGTTTGATGTTGCCCGCGTTTATAGCGCCAACGCGATAATGAATGATAAAGAAACCTTCAATTCCGCCGCCCGGCCGCCGGCCACGCACCAGCCGGCCAGAGCTCCCGCCTCAAGGGCTTCCCGCACTGTTTAACCCCTTGTTTGACCGCACTCGGCGACTCTGACATGATCCCGGGAATCAAACGCGATTCCGGTTAAATTATGACGGTGCGGCGCTTTAATGCGAGAAGAAATCCAGACAGAAGCGGACGGCCCCGGCGCGGACGCCCCGCCGCCACTGCCCAATAGCCTGGTCAAATGGCTGTGGCCGGCGCTGGGCAGCCTGTCGCTCGGCGCCATTGTCGTCATGATATTGCAATCTCCGGAACTGGCTTCAAAGCTGGGCATTCACGGCGTATCGGCGCCGAAACCGCCCCATATTGTCAGCATGACAACACCGGGCCAAAAGCCGCCCGCCGCCGCCGTGAGCCAGGGGCGCGGCGCCCCCGGCGCTTTGACAACAGGCGGACAGCCACCAAAAGCCAAAGCTCCGGCCGCTCCCGCACCGGGTGAGCTCACCTCCGTAAAACCTCAGGAACATCATCCTGAATACCTCACCACCATCAGCACCAGGCTGAAGGATCAGGACGTCCGCATCAAGAAGCTCGAAACCATTCTCGGCGGGGTCACCGGCTCGGTCGGCGCGGCCAAAGCCCCGGCTGCGGGCGGCAAGGCCACGTCCTCCTCGGTGGCCAAAATGGCCCCCGCCACCAATAGCGCCGATGTGGACCACACCCATAAGACCGACAGCCTCAACCTGCCGGCCATGCCGGGCAAGATCAAAACCGCTAAACTGCTGCCGATCATGCCGCCCCAAGGCGACATCGCCGGCGACACCGATGAAGCGGCCCGCAAGGCCCCGCCGCCCGC
>PKTQ01000052.1 GCA_002869085.1 Hyphomicrobiales bacterium
AGGGCGGGCAGGGGGGGCGCCGCGCGCTGCTTCTGCCAGTTCAGCGCCCGGAACACCTGCGGCGTCGCCGCCGCGATATGGGGATTGACCAGCACCAGATGAAGCCCGGGAAAACCGTCCAGCTTCTCCAGCCTCTCGCCGATGCCGCGCATGATCAGCGGCCGGCTGATCAGGCAGGCCGGCACATCGGCCCCGAGCCCTCCGGCAATCTCATGCAGCTCGTCCGGAGCGAGCCCCAGGCGCCACAGCCGGTTCAGCGCCCGCAGCGCCGCCGCCGCATCCGCCGAACCGCCGCCAATGCCGCCGGCGATGGGAAGGTGCTTTTCCAGATGCAATCGCGCTTCGGCCCTGATTCCCGCCGCGGCGGAAAGGGCCCGGGCGGCGCGCAGCACCAGATTGTCCTCTTCCGCGCTCAGACCCGCCCCCATCGGCCCGCTGATCTCGAGCTCGAGCCCGTCCGCCGGGGCGGCGGTGATGCGGTCGCCCATATCTGCGAACACGGTCAGACTTTCCAGCTCATGGAAACCATCACCGCGCCGGCCGGTCACATGCAGGCACAGATTGATCTTGGCCGGGGCGAATTCTTGGAAATCAGTCGCCATTGCGGGCGTTGACGGCAACCGGGTCGGGCTTGAACGCTTCGAGGCCGTGCTGCAGCTTGTGCTCGATGCGCGCCAGCACCTTGGCGTCCGGCTTCATCTCCTTGGCGTGCGACCACTGAAAGCGCGCTTCCAGATGGCGTCCCGCCCGCCAATAGGCATCGCCCAGATGATCGTTGATCACCGCATCGTCCGGCTGCAGCTCGACAGCCCGTTCGATATTCTTCACCGCCTCTTTCCATTGGCCGAGCTGGAAATGGGCCCAGCCCAGACTGTCGATGATGAAGCCGTCATTGGGGCGCAGATGCACCGCCTTGCGGATCATGGTCATCGCCTTGTCCAGATGGCGCCGCCGTTCGATCCACGAATAGCCGAGATAATTCAACGCCAGCGGCTGATTCGGGTTCAGCTTCAGCGCCTGCTTCAGGTCGGTTTCGGCATTCGGCCACTGGCCCATGCGCTCGAAACACACCCCGCGCGAATAGAACAGCCGCCAATGTTCCTTGGCCGGTGTGCCGATCATCCCGATCGCCTGGCTGTAATATGGTTCGGCCTTGCTGTATTTCTGCCGTCCGCGCAGCAGATTGCCGAGCGCGATGACCGGCCGCAATTTGCCGGGATAGCTCTCGATCACCTCTTTCAGCCGCGCCACCGCCTCGTCGGTCTTGCCCAGCCGGTCCAGGCTGATCGCCGCCAGGATATCGGCTTCCATGCGCAGCGGAGAATCCGCCCCGACCCGGTCATAGGCGCCCAGCGCCTTGCGGATATTCTTGTGGTTTTCATAGATATCGGCCAGCAGCAACTGCCCGAGCGAAAATTCGGGCCGAATATAAAGCGCCAATTGCAGGTAGATTCGGGCGAGATCGGCCCCCGAACCCTTGGAGAGCTGCGAGGCGATGCCGTAAAGCGCTTCCGCCGCCCCCTCGGAGGCACTGGTGATCATGGCGGCCGGCGCGGGGCCGCCCGTTTTGGCCCGCTGGGCGGCCTTCCTGATCAGCGGGTTCTGGTTGTGGCGCTGCAGCAGGTCATTATAGAGCAGCAGGGCGGCCTTGCCGCGCCCGCGTCTTTCCTCGAACAGGCCGAAAGCCTGCACCGCCCGCAGCGAGCCGCCGCTCAACTCATAAGCGGTCTCGTAATTTTCATGCGCCAGCTTGTCACGGCCGGCCAGATCGGCGATCAGCGCGGTGTGAAAACTCTGGAAATAATTGAAGGCCGGCGTGTCTTCGAGCTGCCGCAGGGTTTTCAGGGCCTCGTCGGTCTGCCCCTCGCCCTGCCAGGCCCAGGCCGAGATCAGAATCGCCGCCA
Source organism: Hyphomicrobiales bacterium (assembly GCA_002869085.1). Lineage (GTDB taxonomy): Bacteria > Pseudomonadota > Alphaproteobacteria > Rhizobiales > BM303 > BM303. Next base: position 1,905 of record PKTQ01000052.1, read on the forward strand.
ATTCGCTGACTTCGGCAGGGCCGTCACTCTCCAGCCATTCGCGCGCCTTGGCATAGTCCTGCCGGCCAAAGGCCTGCAGCGCCAGCACCATGCGCGCCGCCCGGTTATCGGGCTGGTTCTTGATCACCTTGCGCGACAGGCTGGCCGCCTTGCCGATATTGCCGGCGCTCAATTCCAGCAGGAAGGTGCGCAGCAGAATTTCCTTATTGTCCGGATCCTGTTTCAGGGCGCGCGAATAAAACACCGTCGCCGCATCCATGTCCCGGTTGCGTCCGGCATGCCGGGCGGCCAGATAATTGCCGAACAGCGACGCCTTGGGGGCTTCCGAGGTTTTGGCGGTCGATCCGGTGATCAGAAACCCGTCTCCGCCGCCGGCGCAGCCGCATAGGGCCGCAGCCGAAACCACAGCCAGAACAAGCCCGGTACGACTGCTCATTCTTGCCATATCCATCGTCTTTCTGCCGCCATTTTCGGAACCAGGGGGAAAATGGCGGCTTTTGCCTTGATTTGCAAGTTTTCCGTCACACTTTCGGCGAGCCCGCTCGGCGCCTCACATATTGGGATAATTGGGCCCGCCGCCGCCTTCCGGCACTGTCCAGGTGATGTTGCCGGCCGGATCCTTGATGTCGCAGGTTTTGCAGTGCACGCAATTAGCGGCGTTGATCTGAAAGCGCGTCTGGCCGTTTTCCTCAACGAATTCATAGACCCCGGCCGGGCAGTAACGCTGTGACGGCCCGGCATGGGCCGGCAGATTATCGCGCACCGGCAGCTCCGGATCCTTGAGTTTCAGATGCACCGGCTGGTCTTCCTCATGCGCCGTCGCCGACAGATAGACCGAGGACAGCTTGTCGAAGGTGAGGCTGCCATCCGGTTTGGGATAGTCGATCGGCTGGTAATCGGAGGCCTTGCCCAGCGACTCGGCATCGGTCTTGCCATGGGCGAGCGTGCCGAACAGCGAGAAGCCGAGCACATTGCACCACATGTCGAAACCGCCCAGCGCAATGCCGAGCCAGGTGCCGAACCGGCTCCATAGCGGTTTGACATTGCGCACCTTTTTCAGCTCCCTGGCGATGGCGCTCGCCTCATAGGCGCTCTGATAGGCGGCCGGCTCGTCATGGGCGCGGCCCTGGCCAAGCGCCTCGGCCACCGCTTCGGCGGCCATCATGCCGCTCAGCACCGCATTATGGCTGCCCTTGATGCGCGGCACATTCATGAAGCCGGCGGCGCAGCCCACCAGCGCCCCGCCGGGAAAGGTCAGTTTCGGCACCGATTGATAGCCGCCCTCGCTCAGCGCCCGCGCCCCATAGGCGATGCGGGTGCCGCCCTCGAACACCGGGCTGATGCCGGGATGGGTCTTGAAGCGCTGAAACTCGTCATAGGGCGAGAGATAGGGGTTGGGATAATTGAGGTGCACCACGAAGCCCGCCGCCACCAGATTGTCGCCGAAATGATAGAGGAACGAGCCGCCGCCGGTGCGCGAATCGAGCGGCCAGCCAAAGCTGTGCTGCACCAGGCCGGGCCGGTGTCTGGCCGGATCCACCTGCCACAGCTCCTTCAGGCCGAGGCCGTATTTTTGCGGCTCGCGGTCCTTGTCCAGCCCGAAGCGGGCAATGGCGATCTTGCTCAGCGAGCCGCGCGCCCCTTCGGCCAGCAGGGTATATTTGCCGCGCAGTTCCATGCCGCGCATGAAATTGTCCTTGGGCGCGCCATTGCGGCCCACCCCCATATCGCCGGTGGCGACGCCGACAACGCCGCCGTCTTCTCCGAACAAAAGCTCCGCCCCGGCAAATCCGGGATAGATCTCCACCCCCATCGCCTCGGCCTTTTCCGCCAGCCAGCGCGTGACATTGCCGAGGCTGGCGATATGACAGCCATGATTGCTCATGAAGGGCGGGTTGAGGAAATTCGGCAGCCGCAGGGCGGCTTTTTTGGTCAGCACATAGAACCGGTCCTCGGTGACCGGGGTCTCGAGCGGCACGCCTTGCTCTTTCCAGTCCGGGAAAAGCGCCGCGATGCCGCTGGGGTCGATGATCGCCCCTGAAAGGATATGCGCGCCCGCTTCCGAGCCTTTCTCCAGCACCACCACCGAAATATCCGCATCCTTCTCGGCGGCGAGCTGTTTCAGGCGAATCGCCGCCGACAGGCCGGCCGGGCCGGCGCCTACAATCACCACATCGAAGTCCATCGCCTCGCGCGGCGGCAAATCCTGCCCGGTTTCGCTCATGGTGGCGCTCCTTAGCTGTGCCTTTCGCTGTGCCCATGCCCGTCTCGCATGCGGCCGGGGCCATCTTATGATAGTGTCCGGGCGGGATACAGATTAAAATGCCGCCGGCCCACCGGCAATGGATCAGGGAGAGAATGACCGAAAGCGCAAAAGTAAAGGCCGACGAGCTGTCTTTCGAGGCGGCCCGCAGCCTGCTGGCCTGGCAGCTTGAAATGGGCGCCGATGAGGCGATCGGCGAGACGGCCGGCAACCGCTTTGCCGAATCCGAAACCATCCGGGACCAGCACCACGACAATCCGCTGCAACGCGCACAAGATGCGAGCGCCCGGAAGGCGGCGCCGCGCACCGCGCCGAAATCCGCCCCCTCCGCGCCCGCCGCCGAGGCGCCGCTGCGCCCGCCGCCCGCCGCCGATATCTCGACCGACGAGGCGGTGATGGCGGCGCGCTATCTGGCGCGTGAATGTGGAACTCTGGAGGAATTGCGCGAGGCCATGACCGGCTTTGACGGTTGCGCCCTGTCGGCAACCGCCAAGCAATTGGTATTTGCCGATGGCAATCCCGAGGCGCGGCTGATGCTGATCGGCGAGGCGCCGGGGCGGGACGAGGATTTGCAGGGCAAGGCCTTTGTCGGCCGCGCCGGGCAATTGCTGGACCGGATGCTGGCCGCCATCGGGCTGGATCGCCATGCCGGAGAAGCCGCCCAGGCCGCCTATATCACCAATGTGGTGCCCTGGCGCCCGCCCGGCAACCGCAACCCGACCCCGGGCGAGCTGGCGGTGTGCCGGCCGTTCATCGACCGGCATGTGGAGCTGGCCCGCCCCGATATCGTGCTGCTGCTCGGCGGCGTCGCGGCCAAGGAGTTGCTCGCCACCCAGACCGGCATCATGCGCCTGCGCGGTTCCTGGCGCGAGCTGAAAACCGGGGCGGGGAGCTTTCGGGCCATGGCCAGCTTTCATCCGGCCTTCCTGCTGCGCCAGCCGGCCCAGAAGCGCCTGGCCTGGCGCGATCTGCTGGCGGTGCAGGCGGCGCTCGATGAGCGCGGCGGTGCCTGACAAGCCGGGGCTTGCCGTTGCCGGTAATTGCCGTTACCCATGAATAGGTTCAACATTTCCCACAAACAAGGCACCCCCCATGTCCAAAATCGACCCTTCCGAAAAGCGCCCCTTCATCCCCGTCGGCATTGCGGTGATGACCGTGTCGGACACCCGCACCCTGGCCGATGATCGCTCCGGTGACACACTGGTGAAGCGCATCACAGAGGCCGGTCACCATCTCAAAGACCGCGCCATCGTCACCGACGACATTGAAAAGATTCAGGCCCAAATGAAGCAGTGGATCGATGATGAGAGCGTGGATGTGATCATCTCAACCGGCGGCACCGGCCTCACCGGCCGCGACGTGACCCCGGATGCGGCCCGGCCTCTGTTCGAGAAGGAAATCGACGGTTTCGGGGTGATGTTCCAGAAGATCTCCTATGACAAGATCGGCCTGTCGGCGATCCAGTCCCGCGCCCTCGGCGGTGTGGCGGGCGGCACCTATATTTTCTGCCTGCCGGGCTCCACCGGCGCCTGCAAGGATGGCTGGGACGGGATTCTGGAAAAGCAGCTCGACTATCGCACCCTGCCGTGCAATTTCGTCGAGATCATGCCTCGGCTGGATGAGCATCTGCAGCGCAAGAAGGACTGAGCGGGCCGCCCCTGCCAGACCCGACCCGGCTTTTCCACAGCCTGTGGATAACTCACGGGATAACTATGTGAGCAAGCCTGTGGGCAAGCTGTGCGGGGCCGGGGATAAGCTGTGAGAAACCGGCCTGCCCCGCGCCTATAGGAGGTTGCCGCTGCGCCGCCAGGCCCGGTAGTCTTCGATATCGTCAATATCGTCGAGAGAATCGAGAAATCCAGTTTTCAAGGATTCAAGATTTCTCAATGTATCGGCAAGCGCATGCGGCCCCGACCAGCGCACATCGGAAAACAGCGCCGCCCGCAGCCCGGCCCGGCGCCCCACCAGCCAGAAGCCGCCATCCCCGGCCGGGCCGAACACCGCGTCATGGCGGCCGAGCTGGGCAAAAGCCCGCGCGATATGGCCGGGCCGGATGCCGGGAATGTCGCTGCCGATAATCACCAGATCGGCATTTGGGTTTTGGTCGAAAATATGCTGCATGCGCTGGCCGACATCGCCGCGCCCCTGGGTCGTGACTTTATTGCAGCCCGGCCAGCACCGCGCCTCGGCCGCCCGGTCCGGGCTCACCGCCAGCACTGTGCGCCAGCGCTCATCGCCCCCCAGCCGGCGCAGTTCGGCCGCCAGCGCCGCCCGGTAAAACCCGGTCGCCCGCGCGGCGCCGAGGCCGGCGGCGAGCCTTGTCTTCACCGCCCCGGCCACCGGCTGCTTGGCCATGATGGTCAGAATGCGCCGCGCCCGCCTCATCCATAGAGCCTGGCAATACGCGCCGCCGGCACTTTCAGGAAATAGAGGGTGAGGCAGGTCAGATTGCGCGCCATCCGGCGCAGATAGCCCTCGCGGCGATAGCGGATAGCGCTGGTCAGCGCCGTGCTGGAAAGCGGCGCCAGACGTCGCCGGCCGATGCGCCGCACCAGGTCCACATCCTCCATCAGCGGCAATTGGCGATAGCCCCCCGCCTGCTTGTAGTGGGAGCGCTTGATCAGCAGCCCCTGGTCGCCGTAGGGCAGGCCGAGCAGATTGGACCGCAGCGCCACCATCCGCTCCATCAGGCGCGGCACCGCGCCGCGATCATCGAGGGCAAAACGAAAAAAACCGGCCCGCACCGGCCGGCCGGACATCATCTCGTTTTCCAGGAAACGGGCGGTTTCCACCTCCCAGTCCGGGGCCAGCACCGTATCGGCATGCAGAAACAGCAGCCAGTCGCCGCGCGCCTCGTCGGCGCCCGCCGCCAGCTGTCCGCCGCGCCCGGCGGCGCAGCGCAGCAGATGCGCGCCGCAATCATCGGCGATTTTCGCCGTGGCGTCGCTCGAGCCGCCATCGGCGATGATCACTTCCTTCAGCAGGCCCAGGGTCACCGCCGGCACCAGCGCGCTTAATGAGCGCGGCAGTTCCGCTTCGGCATTGAGGGTCGGGATAATCACGCTTATCATGGCCGCCACTATAAAGACATTCATCCCCAAACGGAACTTTCCGGCCTTGTGAAAACCTGGCCGGCCCCAGCAAAAGGCGTTCTTGCCATGACCGAATTGATGCGAACCGCCGATCCGGTGCTGATCAGCGCCGTCGAGGCCATTCTGGCCGCCGCCGGCATCACTTGCGTGGTGTTCGACGCCAATATGAGTGTGATGGAAGGCTCGATCGGCGCCCTGCCCCGCCGGATCATGGTCGGCGAGGAGCACTTGCTGTCCGCAAAGCGGGTGCTGTCCGATGCCGGGGTGGCAGAGGATGAGTGACGCGAAGGCCGGCCGGGAGCTGACCGACGACGCCTTTCTCGGTGGCCGGCTGCATCTGCTGCAACCGCGCAAGGGCGTGCGCGCCGGCATTGATGCGGTGTTCCTGGCCGCCGCCATTCCGGCCGCCGCCGGGGACCATGTGCTGGAAGCCGGCATCGGCGCCGGCGCCGCCAGCCTGTGCCTGGCCGCAAGGGTCACTGGGCTGACCCTGACCGGGGCCGAGATCGACGCCGGGGCGGCCGCGCTCGCCAGGCTGAATGCGGGGCGCAACCGGGTGTCGGGCCTCACTGTGATCGAGGCCGATGTCACCGCAAGGGGCGCGGTGCTGGCCGGGCAGGGCATTTTGGCTGATGCTTATGATCATGTGCTGGCCAATCCGCCTTTTTACGATGTGGAAGCGGGCAGCCTGTCGCCGCTGCCGGGCAAGTCGGGCGCCCATGCCCATCGGCGAGGGGGTCTCGCGGCCTGGATCGATTTTCTGGTGCGCTGCCTCAAGCCGCGCGGCACACTCACCCTGGTGCACCGCCCCGAGGCGCTGGCGGTGATTTTAGCGGGGCTCGAAGGGCGCGCCGGCGCCGTCAGCTTACGCCCGCTCTATCCGCGCCCCGGCGCCCCCGCGCACCGGGTGCTGGTACGGGCAGTGAAAGCCAGCCGCGCTCCGCTGCGCCTGTTGCCGGGCCTTGCCCTGCAGGATGAAAGTGGGCGCTATTCCAAGGCCGCCGAGGCGGTGCTGCGCCATGGCGAAGCGTTTGATCTGGGCTGAGCCCCTGCACCCCCATGCCGGAGCGCGGGGGAGGGGCGGGCACTGAACCGGTCAGTCGCCTGTTTTGCGGGCAATATAGAAGCCGTAGCTGTAATAGTCCCTGTAGCGCTCATAAAGGGAAATTTCGATCCGCTCGGCCGCCGCGATGGCCTTGGCCGCATCCGAATTGTCATGCGCTTCCACAAAGGCATCCAAACGGTCCCCCAGGGGCCGGTAATAATTCTCGAGCCAGCAATGTTCCGGCAGCACGAAATAGCCGATGAGCGTATAACCCTCATCCTGCAGGATCTTCATTTTTGCAGGCGCCGTGTCGATCTGCGGATATTCTCGCTGCCAATGGCTCTCCAGCTCACGGGGGCGCCGGTCGGTCAGCCAGGTGATTTCCGAAACCGCCAATATCCCACCCGGTTTCAAGAACCGCCGCCATTGCCGCACCCCGGTCTCAAAGCCGAGATTATAGATCGCTCCTTCCGACCAGATCGCGTCCAGTTCCCCATCCGCGAAGGGCAGGGCATCCATCGATATCGCCATGGTTTCGATCCGCGATGCGAGGCCGCTTTTCCGGGCGGCGCGTTCCAGCCGGGCCAGAAATTCCGGCAGGAAATCGATGGCGGTGATTTGGGCATCGAGTTCCCGCGCCAGCACCCGTGTCGGCGCCCCGGTGCCGCAGCCGATATCGGCGATCTTCAAACCCGTGCCGGCCTTGAGGCCGCTGAGCCTGATCGCCAGCCGCGTTTCGGCGTCGCTGCCCGGCCCCTGACGCGCCGCGTCCTTGTGTAGATCGCTCAGTAATTGCAGATGCAGATCGTCCATGGCGCGGTGTCCTGTCACTCGTGGCTGTGTACGCATCTGTTTAGCAATCGGGCAGTCGGTGGGGAAGCGCCGTTTTGGCGCCGCCGCCCATCCCATGCGCCGCGCTGTTGAAGCCGCTTGAGACTTGCCGGGCGAGCGCTTATGTAGGAAGCCATGACCAAGAGCTCATCATCCAAGCTGCCCTGGTGGCGGCGCCTGCTGCCCGGTCGCTGGCGCGAGCCGAGGCCCGTCGTCGCCGTGCTGCGCCTGACCGGAGCCATCGGCGCGGTGTCGCCGCTGAAATCGGGCCTCACCCTGCACCAACTCGACGATGCGATTGAAAAGGCCTTCGCCCTCAAGGGCGCCAAGGCGGTGGCGCTGGCCATCAACTCGCCCGGCGGCTCGCCGGTGCAATCGGCCCTCATCTACCGGCGCATCCGCGAACTGGCCGAGGAAAAGGAGCTGCCGGTCTATGCCTTTGCCGAGGATGTGGCCGCGTCCGGCGGATACATGCTGGCGCTGGCCGGGGACGAGATTTACGGCGATGTCAGCTCGATCATCGGCTCGATCGGGGTGATCTCGGCCGGTTTCGGCTTCGACAAGGCGATCAAGAAACTGGGCGTTGAGCGCCGGGTGCACACCGCCGGACTCAACAAGCTGTCGCTCGATCCGTTCTCGCCGGAAAAGGAAGAGGATGTGAAACGCCTGAAGGATCTGCAGCTCAACATACATGAGGCCTTTATCGCCATGGTGCGCGAGCGGCGCGGCGACAAGCTGAACGGCCCGGATGAGGAGCTGTTTTCCGGGGCGTTCTGGTCCGGCGGCCCGGCGCTGGAGCTGGGGCTGATCGACGGGCTGCAGCATATGCGCAGCTTCCTGCGCGCCAAATATGGCGACAAGGTCGCCCTGAAGGTGATGACGGCGGAAAAAGGCTGGCTGAAAAAACGGCTGGGCCTTGCCCGGGGGCCGCAAGCCCTGTTGCCGCGAGACTGGGCCGGGGATATGATTGCCGCTCTTGAAGAGCGCGGTCTGTGGTCCCGCTTTGGAATGTAGGTAACCTTAAAGCCAATGCCCCAATTGCTCAGCATCGTCATCGTCGCCCTCGGTGCCTGGGCGCTCTATCGGTTTCTGGCCGGCGGCAATGATGGCGCCGGCAAGTCGGGCAAGGTGCCGCCGCGTCCCGACCCCAAGAATCTGCCCACCTTGAAAAAGGATCCCAAAACCGGGGTCTACCGCCCCGAGGACGACTAACTCCCGAGACTGAATATCTACATCCCCTTGCCCAGCGGCCAGGTGATTTCCTGCGCCCGCTTGCCGTCGATCAGAGTAAGGGTGATGCTGTGGCCCATGAGAGCGCCGGCATCGTCCGCCCCGTCGATCATGATTTTGAAGCTGGCCCGGTCCGCTTGCTTCGAAACCAGTTCCGGGATCGAAAAGTAAAACGCCTCCGGCCCCTCCACCAGCAGATCGGGCGCCGTCAGCCCGCCTTTGCCGGTGATGGTCACCATCAGACCGGTCTTGCCGCCCGTGAGCCGCTGCACCGCGCTGACCGACAGCCCGCTCGCCCCGGCCTCTCGCGCCGGTGTGCGGGCCTTCCAGTCGGCGATCAGCGCCTCGAAACGGCCGTCCTGCCCGCCGGGGGCAAGATCAAGCGACAGCTTGGCATTCACCGGAATGCACACTTCCGCACAGACCCCATATTCCAGATCGAGGCGGATTTTGATCGGCTTGCCGGCCTCTTCTGCGCCGAGCCGCACCGGCACCACCACATTGCCTTTATAGCCGATCGACTGGCCATAGGGGTCGGGAAGCTTCACCGGCACCGGCCAGGCGGCGCTGGTGGATTTGAGATTCTGCGAGCCCGACCAGTCGAGCCGCGGCGGCACCCCCGCATCGCCCGGATTGCGCCAATAGGTCTTCCAGCCCCGCTCGAGCCTGATCTCAATGGCGATCTCGGCCGCCGCGCCGCCGTCCCAGCGCGCCGCGATCAGCCGTGCCTTGGTATGCGGCCCCTCGGCCCAGTCACCGGCCGCACTGGCCTCCGCGCCCGCGAGCGGCCACGGGCCGGCGCCAAGAACGGCCAGCGCCAGCACGGCGATCGGCATCAGGCGCTGTAAAATACTCATCGGCAATATTCCGTTTCTTCAGGTTCAGGCCCAATCTAACACCAGCGCCCGCCGGGCAGAGCTGAATTTTTCCCGCCAATTCGTCACACTTGTGTGAAGCCGGCCCACAAGCCGGCTTCATGGCGAGCGATCTTGCCAAACCAGCCTTTGCCAGTCCGCGCCGGCTCGTGCTACCCTTGATCCATGCCGAGTGACAAGTCCGACACCCCGGATATGATTCCGAGCTATCTGAACGGCAAGATGCTGATCGCCATGCCCGGCATGGGAGATCCGCGTTTTGTCAGGAGCCTGATCTTTATCTGCGCCCATTCCGAAGAGGGGGCGATGGGTATCGTGATCAACAAATCGGTCTCCGGCATTTCTTTCGAGGAATTGCTGCGGCAGATGGAAATCCTGCCCGAAACCGCGCCCGAGGGCAGCGTGCCCGACATGCAGGTGCATTTTGGCGGGCCGGTGGAAATGGCGCGCGGCTTCGTGCTGCACAGCGCCGATTATTTTTCCGAAAGCGCCACCCTGCCGATCAGCGATCATGTCGGCCTCACCGCCACCCTCGATGTGCTGCGCGCCATCGCCGAAGGCTGCGGGCCGGCCGAATGCCTGCTGGCGCTCGGCTATGCCGGCTGGGCGCCCGGGCAGCTTGAATCGGAAATCCAGGCCAATGGCTGGCTGACTTGCGATGCGGATATGGGCTTGATTTTCGGTCCGGATCTGGAGGCGAAATATGATTCCGCCCTGGCCAGTCTCGGTATCGACCCCTCCCTGCTGTCGAGCGAGGCCGGTCACGCCTGATCAGGGCCGGCTCAACCCGGGGTCTGGGCCAGATAGTTCAGCGCCTCGCCGGCGGTCATCGGACTGCCATAATAATAGCCTTGCGCATATTGGCAGCCCAGCGCCTTCAGCCGCTCCACATCCTCGGCGGTTTCGGCTCCTTCGGCCACCACTTCCATGCCCAGCTCATGCGCCAGCGACACGATGGCCTTCAGAATCACCGGCGTGTTGCCATTGAGGTTCATTTCCGACAGGAAGCTTTTATCCACCTTCAGCGTGTCGAACGGATATTTCTGTAAGTAAGACAGGGCGGAATAGCCGGTGCCGAAATCATCCAGCGACAGCCCGGCGCCCAGATCCCGCACCCGTTTCAGCACCTGCACCGCATATTCGGGGTTTTCCATCACCAGAGATTCGGTGATTTCCAGCTTCAGCGAACCCGGCACCACATGCGAGCGCCCCAGCGCCGCCTTCACATCCTCGATCAGGTCGTGATTGAACAATTGCTTGCTCGACACATTGACGCTGATGAAAATGGGCTCGTTCTGGCTGAAGGCGCGCTGCCAGGTGCCCAATTGCCGGGCGGCGGTATCGAGCACGAACCGGCCCAATTCGATGATCAGCCCGGTCTCCTCGGCAATGTTCAAAAAGGCCCGCGGCGCCAGTTCCCCATGTTCGGGATGCTGCCAGCGCACCAGCGCCTCAAACCCGGCCAGATGCTCGCTGCCCAGCGCCACCACCGGCTGATAGAGGATGTCGATTTCGTGCCGGTCCAGCGCCCCGCGCAGGTCCGATTCCAGCATGAAGCGCTCCTGGCGCTCCGAGCGCATGCTCGGCTTGAAGAACTCGATCTTGTCCGGGCCGAGGCTCTTGGCCCGGGTCATGGCCATTTCGGCTTCCTTCAGCAGGTCCGAGGGGCTGCTCTGCTTGCCGTTATAGACCGCGAGTCCGATGCTGGCGGTGAGGAACACTTCCCGGTTGCTCAGCATCACCGGCGCCGCCACCGTCTTGCCGATCTGCCGCGCCACGTCCTCCATCTGCTCCTCATCTTCCGGCGAGGTCAGGATGATGGCGAAATCGTCCCCGCTCAGCCGGGTCAGGGTGTCCTGGATTTCGATGCAGCGCTCCAGCCGCCGCGCCATCACCAGCAGCAGGCTGTCGCCGGCCGCATGGCCGAAGGCGTCATTGATATTGCGGAAGCGGTCGAAATCCACCACCGCCACCACCGGCTGCGCGGTCATCCCGGCCCGCGCCCGTTCGATCGCCCGCTCCAGCCGGTCCATGAACAGGGCCCGGTTCGGCAGTCCGGTCAGGCTGTCATGCACCGCATCGTGCAACAGGCGCTCTTCGGCGTTCTTGCTCGACGAAATGTCCTGCAGCGCCCCGACCATGCGGGTGGTCACCCCCTGGTCGTGCATGACCGGTCGCGCGGTCAGCTTGTACCAGCGGAACACCCCGTCATTGCGCCGCAGGCGAAACTCGCAATTGAGCCGGTCGTCCGATGATTCAGCGGCGCTTTGCAGCACGGTCTCGAAACGGTTGCGATCGCTGGAATGGATATATTTGCTCCAGCTGTCCTCATCGGTATCCAGCGTGCCGGGGCGCATCTCAAGCTGGCGTTCGATTTCCGGCCCGGTGCGGATGCGCTTCTTGATGATGTCCCAGTCCCACACGCCGAGCCCGGTGGTCATGAAAGCGAGCGCATTGAGCCCGGCCCGCCCGCTGACCCCGTCGCTGGCCGGCAATTCGTCGCCAAACGCATATTGGATGACCGTGAAATTGAGCAGGATCACCAGCAGCACCAGCCCCGCCGTGGTCAGCGGCGCCGAAGCCGAAGGATTGACCGCGCCGAGCTGGATCAGCATGGTCAGGAAGGTCCAGATCACCAGCCAGCCCCAGGCCGGCAGCAGGGTCTGAGCCCGGTTCGCCCCCTTCAGGGCCAGCATCACGATATAGGCAAGGCCGCCAATGGCGATCAGCGGCATGGCCACGCGCATCATCCCGGCCGCCAACTGCGGCAGGAAGATCGCCAGAACCAGCAGCAGCGGCAGCACTCCGGCACCCGCCATGGTTGCGTATTTGACCCAGGACAGCCTCTGACCCAGTTGCAGATAAATGAAGTAGAGGATCACCAGTCCGGCGGCGAGCAGGACTTCGGCAATCGCCCGCAGCGCCTCGCTCGCATGTTGCCCGAGCCCCAGCACCGCCGGGATCAGGCCGAATTCTGAGCCGAGATAAAACAGCGCCGCCCAGCTCACCAGCGCCGCGGCGGGGAACATGGTGCGGCGGCGAATGATATAGAGCGAGGACAGGAAAATCGAGATCAGCCCGGTCACGCCGAGCAGCAGGCCCTGGAAGAAGAAGGCCTGATTGCGCTCCGCCTCATGCGCCTCCTGCGCCCAGACATAGATTTCGGCCGGCAGGCGCCGCTCGAAGGTGGCGGTCAGCAATATGGTTTCATCCGGCTTGAGGGTAACCTGAAACGCGCCGCCCCTTTGCCGGAGCTGGGTGATATTGGCGCTGGCCTTGTCCGCGCGCAGCGAAGTCATGGCCGCGTCCACCAGATCCGGCCACACAATGCCCGAGCCCAGAATGGTCTGGGCCGGGGTCGAGATGATCCTCGTCAGGGGGGTCTTGTCCTCATTCACCAGCGCGAAACGGATCAGATTGACCCCATTGGGGCGCTGGCTGATCTCGACCGCCGACATGATGGGAATGCGCTCCGAGGCGTTGGTGACGATGATCGCGTCCAGCGCCTGTCCCTGTCCCGTGGTCAGCAGCAGCCATCCCAATGTCAGGATCAGGTTGAGAGCGAAACGGACCCGCGTCATATTTTCCTCGCAGGTTCCGGCCGTCTCATATCCGGAAAAGCACATCTCATCGGCGTGGAACCCAATATCAAGACCGTCATTCTGTTTTCGTAATCCGTCGAATGATTCTGCACAAGAAAAGAGTGCAGATTCCACTCGCCGGCGCGGAGTTGTGAACGGCGCCGCCGGCGCCTCTCAGCGGCTTCGGGTCAGGGCGAACAGCACATGGTCGCGCCATTGCCCGTTAATGCGCAGATAATCCCGTGCATAGCCCTCCTCGACGAAGCCGCATTTGCGCAGCAGGCTCATCGAGGCTTCATTATCGGGCATACAGGCCGCCTCGATCCGGTGCAGGCCGAGCCGTTCGAACGCATGGCGGGTCAGCCCGACCAGCGCCGCCAGCATATAGCCCTGGCGCTGATAGGCGGCGCCGATCCAGTAGCCGGCGGTGCCGGTTTGCGCCGCGCCGCGCCGGATATTGCTCAGGGTGATGCCGCCGACCAGCATATGGTCCGCCTCGCGCCAGATGAAATAGGGATAGGCATGGTCCTCGCGCCGGTCGCGCTGATAGTGCCGCAGCCGCTTGCGAAAGGCGGCCCGGGTCAAATCGTCTTTGGGCCAGGTCGGCTCCCAGGGTTTCAGGAAGGCTCGGCTGTCGGCCCTGATCCGCGCCCAGTCGGCGAAATCCGCCATGGCCGGCGGCTGCAGGCGCACCGGCCCGTTCCGGATGACCGACGCATTTTCAATCAGGCCTGTGGATCTGAAAAACGACACGGGATGTCCTGTCCGCACTTGCGAGGGGGGCCAATTTACACCATCCGGCCCGGCCGGTATAGGCGCGAGCCTGCCGCAGGGCGGCATGACCTATTGCGCCGCGCGGGCATTGGCGCCAATGAAGCTGCTGACCGTTTCGAAATCATTGGGCAAAACCGTGAAACGCTCCTTGCGCTCCAGCAAATCGGCCAGATGCGGCGGCAGCGCCGGGCGCTGGCCGGTGGCCGCCTCGACCGCATCGGGAAACTTGGCCGGATGCGCTGTCGCCAGCACGACCATCGGCGCCGCGCTCTGGGTTAAGCCCTGGCGGGCGGCATGAACCCCGACCGCCGTGTGCGGGTCGATCAGCAGCCCGCATTCCTCATACACCGCCGCGATGGTCGCCGCGGTCTCGGCCTCGTCCACCCGCGCTGATGAGAACAGGGCGCGCATCGCAGCAAGGGTGCCGGCCGGAATCTCGAAAGCGCCGGACTGGGCCAGCCCGTCCATCTGGCGGCGCAAGCCGCCCGCATCGCGCCCGCCAAGCTCAAACAGCAGCCGCTCGAAATTGCTCGACACCTGAATATCCATGCTGGGGCTGGCGGTCGGCTGCACCCGCCCGACCTCATAGCGCCCGGTGCTCAGCGCCCGGTGCAGAATGTCGTTCACATTGGTGGCGATCCGCAGCCGCTCGACCGGCAGCCCCATCTGCCGTGCCACCCAGCCGGCGAAAATATCGCCGAAATTGCCGGTCGGCACCGTGAAGCTTACCGCGCGGTGCGGCGCGCCCAGCGCCGTGGCGGCGGTGAAATAATACACCACCTGGGCGATGATCCGTGCCCAGTTGATCGAATTGACCCCGGCCAGCGACAATTCGCTGCGCAGGGCCGGGGTGTTGAACATCGCTTTGAGCAGCGCCTGACAGTCGTCGAACGTGCCGTCAATGGCGATATTGTGCACATTGGCATCTTTGGCGGTGGTCATTTGCCGCCTTTGCACCTCCGACACCTGTCCATTGGGGTGCAGCACGAAAATATCCGCCGCCTCCCGGCCGCGATAAGCCTCGATGGCCGCGCCGCCGGTATCGCCCGAGGTGGCGCACACCACCGTCGCCTTCTGCCCGCGCCGGGTCAGGGCATGGTCCATCACCCGGCCGAGAATCTGCATCGCCACGTCTTTGAACGCCAGGGTCGGGCCACGAAACAGCTCCAGCACCCACTCATTGTCACCGCTTTGCACCAGCGGCGTCACCGCCGGATGGTGAAACGAGGCATAGGCCGCCTTGATCATGGCGCTGAACTCCGACTCGGTGAGAAAATCGCCCATGAAAGGCGACATCACCCGGAACGCGGTTTCCGCGTAAGGCCGGCCGGCCATGGCGGCGATCTCATCGGAGGTGAATTGTGGCCAGCTTTCGGGCACATAAAGCCCGCCATCGCTGGCCAGACCGGCCAGCAGCACATCCTCAAACCCAATTTTCGGCGCCTCGCCGCGCGTGCTGATATATTGCACCTGACTGTCCCTGCTATCTGACCCGAGCGCTTGGCAAACTAGACCCGGCTTCCGGATTTCGCAAGTCGCTGAGTGCGGACTTTCGGCAAAAGCCACCCCGCCTGTCCGGAAGGGCGCCGGGCGGTGCAAAAGGCTGTCCGGCACAGTGAAATTCCTGCCAGTCTTAATGTGGCCGTTTTTATTTTTTCTTTTCATGCACTGGCTCAGTAGTTACAACAGGCAAACTTTTCATACATCCGCACCACGCATGGCCTGACAGGGGAGTTAAGGAATTGACGATCAGATTTGCATTTTGGCGGCGCGCCGCCGTGGCGGGCGCTTTTTTCGGCGCCATCTGGCTGGCTTATGCGGGCTCTGCATCTGCGCAGGGCGTTGTCCGCTCCAGCCATGGCGACTGGCAGATGCGCTGCGACGACAGCCAGGGACCCGGCGTTGAGATTTGCGCCCTGATGCAGAGCGTCAGCGCCAAGGGCAACAAGAATATCGGCATCACCATCATCATCCAGAAGCACAAGGATAAAAAGGTGCTGCTGCGGGCTCAGGCTCCCCTGGGCGTGCTGCTGCCCGGCGGCCTTGGGCTGCAGGTCGATGGCAAGGATCTGGGGCGCACCATCTTTCTGCGCTGCGTGTCCACCGGCTGCCTGGCCGAAGTACCGCTCGACGAAAAGGTGCTGAGCAGGTTCCGCGCCGGCAACAAGGCGACTTTCGTGATTTTCGAATCGCCCAAAAAGGGCATCGGCCTGCCGGTTTCCCTCAAGGGCTTCACCGCCGGCTTCGAGTCCCTGCCGGTGATGGGCACGCCGGCCAAGGTGATCACCGTTAAGCCGGCCCAGACTTCGGCCGCGCCCAAGACCCCGGCGCCCAAGACTCCGGCGCCCAAGCCGGAAGCTAAAAAGACCGTGAAGGGCAATGTCAGCACCACGGTCAAATCGCTGCCCCTGCCGGGCGGCGGCAAGAACGAATCGCGGCTGATGCCGTCAGGCGCGAAATAAGCGCCTGCATATGGCCCCTGCGGCCATAACCCGCACAGCTTCAGGCCCCGCCGCATCGCGGCGGGGCTTTTGTTTGTGAACATCTTTTGAAGATGCGCGCGGCCTCAGGCGCGGCCAGGAATGCCCTTGCGGGCCAGCTCGTCCGCCCGTTCATTGCCCGCATCGCCCGCATGGCCCTTGACCCAGCGCCATTCCATCTCGTGCCGGCTCTGGGCCGTGTCCAGCCGCTGCCACAGATCTTCGTTCTTCACCGGCTTTTTGGCCGCGGTGCGCCAGCCATTTCTGCGCCAGCCATGAATCCATTTGGTGATGCCGTCCCGCACATAGACCGAATCGGTGATCAGCGTCACCCGGCACGCGGTCTTCAGGGCTTCCAGCCCCTTGATCGCCGCCAGCAGCTCCATGCGGTTATTGGTGGTCTCCGGCTCGCCGCCAAAGAGCTCCTTCTGCTTGGCGCCATTGCTCAGCAGCACCCCCCAGCCGCCGGGGCCGGGATTGCCCGAGCAGGCCCCGTCCGTGTGGATGGTCACATGCGGTTTGGCGCGCATCTAAAGGTCGATCCCATATTCGCCGGCACCGCCGATGCGGCGGTGAAAGCGCATTTTGGTGACATATTCACGCGGATCTTTCGGCTTCACCAGGGCATCGTTTGGGGTGTTGACCCAGTCATAGGCCCGGGTCAGCAGAAAGCGCAGCGCCGCCCCGCGTGCCAGCAGCGGCAGCGCCGCCACTTCGCGCGCCTCAAGCGGGCGCACCTGGCGATAGCCGTTCAGCAGCGCCCGCGCCTTGGTGACGTTGAATTCGTGATCCTCCTCAAAACACCAGGCATTGAGGCAGATGGCGATGTCATAGGCCAGCAGGTCGTTACAGGCGAAATAGAAATCGATCACCCCGGACAACTGCTCGCCGATGAAAAACACATTGTCCGGAAACAGGTCCGCATGAATGGTGCCGGTCGGCAGATCAGTGGGCCAGCTTGCTTTCAACTCGGCAAATTCGGTCTCCATTTCCGCCGCCAGCCCGGGGACGATCTCATCGGCATGCCCGCGCGACTGCTCCAGCAGCGCGCCCCATCCGGCCACCGACAGCGCGTTGGGACGGGTCAGGCCAAAATCGAGCCCGGCCAGATGCATCCTGGCCATCGCCTTGCCCAGCAGGGCGCAATGCTTCACCTGCGGGCGGCGCACCGACATGCCCTCGAGAAATGTCACCATCGCCGCCGGGCGTCCGGCGAGCCTGCGCAGATCATTGCCTTTGCGGTCATAGACTGGCACCGGGCACGACACCCCCTTGTCCGCCAGGTGATGCATCAGCGCCAGGAAAAACGGCAGGTCTTCAGGCTGCACCCGTTTCTCATACAGGGTGAGGATGAAATGCGCCTGTTCGGTATGGATCAGATAATTGGAATTCTCGATCCCCTCGGCGATGCCCTTTGACGACAGCAGGCCACCAATATCATAAGACGCGATAAAGGCTTCCAGATCGCGGGTGCCGATTTCGGTATAGACGGCCATCATGCGGCGCCCCCCCTGAGTTCGCGCGGCAGGTTGAAGGCTATGTCCTCTTCCGCCGTCTGCACCGGTTCGATCAACACCTCGAACCGCGCCTCGATAGCGGCAATGGCCTCATTGACCAGCACTTCCGGCGCTGAGGCCCCGGCGGTGATTCCCAAGGTGCGGGCATCGCCGAATTCGGCGAACGGAATGTCGCCAGCCCGCTCGATCAGATAGGCCCGGGCACAGCCGGCCCGCTGGGCCACCTCAACCAGCCGGCGCGAGTTTGAGCTGTTGGGCGCCCCCATCACAATCACCGCATCGCAGCGCCCCGCAATCGCCTGCACCGCTTCCTGACGGTTGGTGGTGGCATAGCAGATATCCTCCTGCGACGGGCTGGCGATATCGGGGAACCGCGCTTTCAGCACCGCGATGATATCCTTGGTGTCGTCCACCGACAGAGTGGTCTGGGTCAGCAGCGCCAGCTTGCGCGGATCCGCCGGCTGCAGGGCGCGCGCATCCGCCTCGTTTTCGATCAGGCTCACCGCGCCGGGCGGCAATTGCCCCATGGTGCCGATCACCTCCGGGTGTCCGGCATGGCCGATCAGCGCGATAGTGCGGCCATGGTGGTGGTGATGCGCCGCCTCGTTATGCACCTTGGTCACCAGCGGGCAGGCCGCGTCGATATGAAAAATGCCGCGCCGCGCCGCCTCTTCGGGGACCGATTTGGCCACCCCATGCGCCGAGAAGATCACCGGCCGGCCGGTGTCGGGAATTTCGTCCAGCTCCTCCACAAACACCGCGCCCTTGGCTTTCAGCGAATCGACCACATAGCGGTTATGCACGATTTCATGGCGCACATAGACCGGGGCGCCATGTAGTTTCAGGGCCTGTTCAACGATCTTGATCGCCCGGTCGACCCCGGCGCAAAAGCCGCGCGGTGCCGCCAGCAGCAGGGTCAGCCGGGGTTTGACGGTATGGTTCATGAAGCTCCGGTTCCAAGGGCTCTTGCCCGGCAGTTTCATGTTGTTTAATGTGCCGGGCCTGTATGGCGCGTAATAGACGGCGCATGGCTGTACTTGTCAAGAATTGGCGGCAAATGAAGCAGGCGCGAGGGCTTGCCGGTCTATCCGGCGAAGTGGGCGCCCCGGGGAGACCGATGAGATGACCAAGCTACATTCCGCCCGCCCGCTATGGGTCCTGATCGCCGCCGTGCTGATTGTGGCGCTGGCCGGCTGTTCCAGCACCATCAGCCCCGGCAAGCTTTTCGGCCGCGGCAAGGCCAAGGTCAAAACCAACGCACCGCCCAACTGCCCCTCTATCTCGATTCTCGCCGATGCGGCCACCCTGACCCGCTTTGCCCGGCCCGGCACCACCGACATCACCGACACGCTCTATGATGCCCAGATTCTGAAAGTCGCCATCAAATGCAAGGTGGAAGGCGGTGTCGTGCGCACCGAATTCGGCGTCAGCGGCTCCATCACCCTGGGGCCGAGCGGCACGCCGGGCCAGACCGATCTGCCGATTTTCGCCGCCCTGACCCTGAAGGATCAGGACGTGCTGCGCAAGATCACCCGCGACAGCTCGGTCACCATCAAGGCGGGCAAGCGCACCGCCAATTTCATCGAGATCGTCAAAAGGTTCGAGTTCCGGCTGGCCGCCGGCAAGGCCGCCACCGATTACGAGATCCTGACCGGCTTCAACCTGACCCCGGCTCAGGTCAAATATAATCAGCGCTATCAATAGGCCAGGATTCTGACCCTAAACTCCAGGATAGACTTGGGGATTAGAGCGCTTTTCGATCAAATAGAACCAATATTGCTTCTTGATTGACTTAAGATTTTGCAGGATTGAAACGGGCGGTTTTATCCCAAATCCGGCATCAGGTTTCTTGACTGCATATAATTGGTAAAAATTTAAAGATTTGCTGTTGATAATGTCTCGGGCAATTAAAAGGGCACGGGATATTTCGTTATTTTGACCACATCGTTTCGATTTATTATTTGAGTTTTGTCTGGTCGTATAACGGAAAGTTGCCGAATTCTTCTTCGGCATATGTCTCGGGCCCAAGCGAGGGGGTCTTATGACAAAATTCAAATTTTTCCCGTGGTCGGGCAGCTCGATCAAAACCAAAATCGTGATAGGTCAGTTTGTGTTCGCCATCGCCATTGGCAGCTATCTGACCTTTGTCATTTCCGAGCTGATGGCCCAGCAGCCGCGGCTGGAACAGTCCCAGGCCCTTTCCGGCCAGGTGAAGTCCGACGCGGTGCCGCTGATTCTGGCCATCAAGGATATCCATTTCGATGTGGTTCAGGTCCAGCAATGGCTGACCGACATCTCGGCCACCAGGGGCCGCGACGGGCTTGATGACGGTTTCAAGGAAGCTGAAAATTTCGCCGCCAGGTTCAAGGCCGACATTGCCCTGGCCCAGGGCCATGCACGGACGCTGGGCCTGTCGGATATCGAGACCGCCCTCGGTGAAGTCTCCAGCCGCTTCCCCTCTTATTACAAGGTGGGCAAGAGCATGGCTGAGGCCTATGTGGGCAACGGCCCGGCCGGCGGCAACAAGATGATGTCGGCCTTTGACGAAAAGGCTGCCGCC
>PKTQ01000258.1 GCA_002869085.1 Hyphomicrobiales bacterium
GGCCGCGACACCAGCACCATCAGCGACCGCTCCGACGCCCCGCTCGACGAAGCGCTGACCCTGATCGTGCGCGAGCATCTCACAGGGCGCGAGCCGCCGGAAAACGCCCGGCCGATTGCCGATATCTGGCGCGACTGGATCGAGTTGCAGGCCGGCAATGAGCTTGCCGCCATGACCGGCGCGATGGGCGATCAGCAGCAATTCGCCGCCCTCACGCGTGATCTGCTGGCCCGCTTCGAGCTGGGCGACGAGCCCGGCGAGGACAGCTCCGAAGGCGGCGACGAGCCGGACGGAGACACCCGCCAGCCCGGCGGCGACGGCCAGAGCGAGGATATGGGCGATCCCGAAGAGGACATGGCGATCGCCGAGATGCAGAGCGCCGGCAGCGAAGCGGGCGACGGCTCGGAAATGACCCGGGACTCCGAAACCCTCGGCCAGTCGGAAGCGGACGGGGATGTCAATGCCGACGAGGATGGCCAGCCCTGGCGGCCCAACTCGCCCTTCCCCGGCTGGCTCGACCGCTCCGATTACCGGGTCTACACCCAGCGCCATGACGAGGTGATCCCGGCCGAGGATCTGTGCTCGGCCGAGGAACTGGCCCGCCTGCGCGCCACCCTCGACAAACAGATCGCCAATCTGCACGGCGTGGTCTCGCGCCTCGCCAACCGGCTGCAGCGCCAATTGATGGCGCAGCAGAACCGGGGCTGGGATTTTGACCTGGAAGAAGGCCAGCTCGACCCGGCCCGCCTGCCCCGGGTGATCATCGACCCCATGCAGCCCCTGTCCTTCAAGCAGGAGCAGGACACCGAGTTCCGCGATACGGTGGTCACCCTGCTGCTGGACAATTCCGGCTCCATGCGCGGCCGGCCGATCACCGTGGCCGCCACCTGCGCCGACATTCTGGCCCGCATTCTCGAGCGCTGCGGCGTGAAGGTGGAAATTCTCGGCTTCACCACCCGGGCCTGGAAGGGCGGCCAGTCGCGCGAGGACTGGCTGAAATCCGGCAAGCCGACCGATCCGGGGCGCCTCAACGATCTGCGCCACATCGTCTACAAGGCCGCCGACTGCCCATGGCGGCGCGGACGCCGCAATCTCGGCCTGATGATGCGCGAGGGCATCCTGAAGGAGAATATCGACGGCGAGGCCCTGCTCTGGGCGCATAACCGCCTGTTGGGGCGGCCCGAACAGCGCCGCATTCTGATGGTCATCTCCGATGGTGCGCCGGTGGATGATTCGACTCTGTCGGTCAATCACAGCAATTATCTGGAACGGCATTTGCGTGAAGTGATCCGCATGATTGAAAACGCCTCTCCCATTGATCTGATCGCCATCGGCATCGGCCATGACGTCACCCGCTATTATGCCCGCGCCGTCACCATCAACGACGCCGAGGAACTGGGCGGCGCCATGATCGACAAGCTCACCGAACTGTTCGGCGAACAGCCGGTCCCGCCGTCGCGGCTGCGGCGGAGAGCCTTTTGACACCGCCGCGCGGGCTGGGCCTCGTCCCGGCACTGATCGCCGGCGTCTTGCTCGTCCTGCCCTCCGGCGCCGCCGCGCCGCCGGCCACCATCTCCCTGGAAACCAAGCCGGTGGTGTTTTCGCCATTGCAACCGCAAAAAAACCGTTTCGGGGCGCTCGAGTGGCGCGGCGGCCTCGAGATCAGCGCACAAAACTCCCATTTCGGCGGCTTTTCCGGCCTGGTGCTGAACCGTGACGGCTCCCGCATGATCGCCCTCAGCGACCGTGGCTGGTGGCTGCAAAGCGAGCTTGTCTATGAGGGCGGCCGGCTCGCCGGGCTTGAAAGCGCCGTGATGAACCAATTGCTGAAACCGGGCGGCAAGCCCTATGGCTCCAAGAAACACCGCGACGCTGAATCGATCATCAGCTGGACCAGCGGCGATCTGTCCGACCTTGTGGTCTCCTTCGAGCGCCGCCACCGCCTGGTGCGCTACCGCGCCCCCGGCAACGCCCTCACCGTGCCCGGACGCCGGCTCCATGCCCTGAAAAGCTTCAAGCGCCTGCGCTACAATAAGGGCCTGGAGGCCATTGCCCGCTTCCCCGCCGCTTCAGCTCTCAGAGGCTGGATCATCGCCGTCGCCGAGGGCACCCTCGACAAGGCCGGCAATCATCTGGCCTGGCTGCTGCGCGGCCGCTCGGCCCGGCGCCTCAGCGTGAAGAAGCGCGGTGAGTTCGAGATCACCGATGCCGCCGCGATGCCGGGCGGCGATCTGATCTTGCTGGAACGCGCCGTCTCCCTGCTGGGCGGTCCCCGCTTTGCCCTGCGGCGCATCAAAGCCGCCCATATCCGCGCCGGGGCGGTGCTGGACGGTGAGGTGCTGATCGAGGCCGATCTGCGCCATACCATCGACAATATGGAAGGGCTGGCCCTGCACCGCCACCCCGATGGCGAACTGCGCCTGACCCTGATTTCCGATGATAATTTCAGCCTGATTCAGCGCACATTGCTGCTGCAATTCGCACTGCGGGAGTAAATTAAGCGCCGTTGCTTTCCAGGCGGAAGTCCTGCGGCGCCAGCCAGGCCCGCAGCATCCGGTATGGGGCCAGCATCATCAGCGCCACCAGCAGTTTCACCGCCAGATCGCCCAGCGCCCACGACATCCAGCGCGGCGCCTCGAACGCCATCAGCCCCAGCAGCGGCGCCGAAGCGATGGCGAAATCGTCATGCGGGCCCAGCACATCGAAGCCGGCGGCGAAAGCCATCGAAAAGAACAGCACCGTATCCAGCACCGAGCCGGCAATCGAGGACACCAGCGGCGCCCGCCACCAGCGCCCCTGGCGCAGGCGATCGAAAATCGCCACATCCAGCAATTGCGCCGTCAGAAAGGCGCTGCCCGAGGCGATGGCGATACGCGGGCTGGCCAGCCACACCGACAGCAGCACCGCCAGCACGAAACCGATCAGCACCACCAGCCGCGCCCGGGCCGGGCCGAAGCGGCGATTGGTCAGGTCGGTCACCAGAAAGGCCGCCGGATAGGTAAAGGCGCCATAGGTCAACAAATCGGCCAGATTGAGCGGCCCGGCGCTGAAATTGACCGGGAACTGCACCAGATAGTTCGATGCGGCCACCACCGTCATCATCGAGATTATGGGCAGGATCAGGCGGGCGGCGCTCATGAAGAACTCCTCCTTAAATTCCGGGTATCACGGCAACCATAACAAAGGCGCGCCCACGCGGAACGCGGGCGCGGCGAAATACGCGGCGTGCATGGCATCAGCCGGTGCCCCGGCGCGCTTTTAGCGGGCGGCGGCGACAGAAGCCTCAGGCGGCGGCCGATTTGGCGATCTGGCGCTTCAGACGGCGCGCGCGCAAGGACAGCTCGTCATTCTTGGCCTTGGCCAGGAAGGCGTCCAGTCCGCCCCGATGCTCCACCGAGCGCAGGGCATGGGCGCTGATGCGCAGGCTGACGGTCTGCCCGAGCGCTTCGCTCATCAGGCTGACC
>PKTQ01000255.1 GCA_002869085.1 Hyphomicrobiales bacterium
GGCCGGGCGAGCAGGTGGTGATCGCCATGGGGGGCGGCCAATTGGTGCTGGCCTCGCTGCTGGTCTATTTCGTGCCGCTTGTGGGGCTGGTGGGCGGCGCGGTGGTCGGCTCAGCTCTGGGGCTTGGCGATCTGGCGGCGGCGCTGATGGCGCTTCTGGGGCTCGTAGGCGGTTTTGCAATCGCGCGGCGCAAGGGCTCGGGCGGTTCGGCGGCGCAGGCCTATGCGCCGGTGTTCGTGCGCCGGCTGGGGGGCGGGGCGCATCCGGGCGGGCCGGGCCTGAAGGGCGCTTAAGCTCATGGGCCGAATTCTTTCCCTCCTGCCGGCGGGCTTTCTTGCCCTGATGCTCATTTCCTGCAGCCAGCCGCAAAAGGAGATTCGCGAAAAGCTCTATGTGTTCGGCACGCTGGTGGAAATCATCATCCGGGACGCTGACGAGGACGCGGCGCGCAAGGCGCTGGTTGACGTCAATGCGGCGTTTCAGAAGATGCACCGGGACTGGCATGCCTGGAAACCGGGCGAGATGAGCCGGCTCAACCAGGCTTTCGCCGAAGGGCGGACGGTCAAGGTAAGCCCGTTCCTGCTGCCGCTGATCAAACAGGCCAAGGGCTTCGAGGCCGCCAGCGAAGGGCTTTTCAACCCGGCCATCGGCGCCATGGTGGCGGCCTGGGGATTTCATGCCGACGAGCTGCCCAAGGGAGCGCCGCCGCCCAAAGCGAAGATCGCGGCGCTCGTGAAGGCCCAGCCCAGCATGTCGGATGTGGTGATTCGGGGGCGTGAGGTCTCATCCACAAACGCTTCGGTTAGCCTCGATTTCGGTGGTTTCGCCAAGGGGGCGGCGCTCGATCAGGCGGCGGTTATCCTCAAAGCCCACGGCATCAATAACGCCATCCTCAATGCGGGCGGCGATCTCAATGTGATCGGCACGCATGGCGACCGGCCCTGGCGGCTCGGCATCCGCCATCCCAAAAACTGGGGAGTGCTGGCCTCGGTTGAGTTAAAACCCGATGAGGTGCTCTATACCTCCGGCAATTATGAGCGCTTTTTCGAGCATGAGGGGGTGCGCTATGCCCATATTCTCGACCCGCGCAGCGGCTGGCCGGTGGATCATATCGTCTCGGCCAGCGTGATCGGCAAAATCGGCGCGGCGGCGGACGCAGCGGCGACGGCGCTGACGGTGGCCGGGCCCAAGGACTGGCATCGCATCGCCAGGCGCATGGGGGTGAAGTTCGCCCTGCTGGTCGATGATAAGGGGCGCATCTATCTCAACCCCGCCATGAAGGCGCGGATCAAGCTCGAGGGCAAGGAGACGCCCGAGCTTGTGGTGAGTCCGGGGCTTTGAATTACCGAATCATATTCAGCACCAATCATATCAATTGAATCTTTCAGTATTGCACACGCGATAAGTTGGGTTATGATTGGTTTGAGTCCCGATATAGTTGAGTAAAGCGGATTGAAAAAATGGATGAAAATGAAGAAATTATCGATCCTGATGCAGGGGAAGAGATTTCAGACGAAGATGTAGTCTACCAGATCAATACTTTTGGCGCTGACTATACTGTTGACGGTCTTGTAAAAAGGTTTGATAGAGGTGACATCTTCCGGCCTGAGTTCCAGAGGAATTTCGTTTGGACTTGGCCCCAGGCATCTAAGTTCATTGAATCCATTCTTCTTGGCTTACCCATTCCGAGTGTATTTCTTTACCGAGAAGATAGTACACAAAAACACCTAATTGTTGATGGCTTGCAGCGACTTACAACACTGCATTCATTTTATAAAGGGAGATTCCCTCATAATAACCGTGTTTTTAGACTTAAGGATGTCAAATCTCGATTTGAGGGAAGAACTATTGATGATCTTGAAGAAGAAGATCATCGTCGGTTTGAAGATTCAGTAATTCACGCCATGGTTATTCAACAGATGGCACCCAACGACGATAACAGTTCAGTTTTTCACATATTTGATCGACTGAATTCCAATGGTACGCCTCTTCAACCTCAGGAAATGAGAGCTGCAATATATCATGGACCTTTTCAAGCGTTACTTGGGCAGCTTAATGGGTTTAGCGAATGGCGTGAAATATTTGGTCCAGAGCATAAGCGGGCAAAAGATCAAGAGCTCATACTAAGGTTTTTAGCGCTGGCAAATAATAGAGAAAAATATGAAAAGCCAATGAAGTCATTTTTGAATAACTTTATGTCAGAACATAGGATGCTTATTGAGGGAAAAAATAATAAATTTACTTTTCAATTTATTAGTACGATCGATAGAATTTATGGAAGTCTTGGCAGGCGCGCTTTTAGGCCGCAGCGTGCTATGAATGTCTCAGTTTTTGATGCCTTTATGGTTGCAATACTGGAGTGCCCTGCTGCAACTTCTGAGAAAATTACTTCAGCATTTGAGCAGCTGATCAAAAACGAAGAGTTCATGCGTATGTGCAGCGAAGCAACATCGGATGAATCAAATGTCCATGGTCGGATTCAAATAGCTATATCTACGATCAATGCTACCTCTTAGAGTGACCCAAAACATCAGTCGGATAGATGATTTGATCAAAACTATGGATCAGACCGTCTCTGATGTTGAACCTAGGATTCAAAATGTTTTTGCAAATCATATTGTGTTAGCTGGTGCGGGCTTTGTTGAAGACAGTATACTGGCAACATTATCTGAATACGGGAATCGGCATGGTGACCCGAAAATAGCTCGCTTCATTGAAAAATCTGTTGCTCGAAATAATTCATTGAACTGCGAGAAAATCCAGCAAATTCTGAATCACTTTGACAAAGATTGGTGGCCCACAATTCGAGGGCGGACAGATATAAAGAATCTGTCTGCCATTGATAGTTTAAAGACTCTTCGGGATCAAATTGCACACGGCAAACCAAACGGTACAGGATACATCACAGTTAAGGATTATTATTCAAACACAAAGAGGTTTGTTTTTGATGTTGCTGCAGTGATTAATCCTTAAGCATCATTTTAAATAAGATAGAAACCCAGTCATTTAAAAATTAAACTTTAAACTTGCGAATACTAAAGATGTCATCTGGAAATACCAAACGCATAAGTAGGGGGGCAAATGTGCCCCCCTTCGTTTTTTGGAAAGTTCTGCTTTAAAATCAGGCCGCTTTTTTCAGCAGGCCGCGATTGATCAGCAATTCGGCGATCTGCACCGTGTTGAGCGCCGCGCCCTTGCGCAGATTGTCCGAGACCACCCAGATATTGAGGCCGTTCTCCACCGTGGCGTCCTCGCGGATGCGGGAGATGAAGGTGGCATAATCGCCGACGCATTCGACCGGCGTCACATAGCCGCCGTCCTCGCGCTTGTCCACCACCAGGCAACCGGGGGCCTCGCGCAGGATCTCGCGGGCCTTGTCCGCCGAAAGCGGGTTTTCGAACTCGATATTCACCGCCTCGGCATGGCCGACAAACACCGGCACC
>PKTQ01000081.1 GCA_002869085.1 Hyphomicrobiales bacterium
TGACAGGACGGACGATTTTGTCCCAAATCCGACGCCAAGTCTCTTGAGCGCACGCCAGTGCGCCCTTTGATCCTTGACTTGTCCTTGAACCAAAATCGCTCCGTCAGAATGGGGCTATTTGATCGAAAGATGCTCTAGCATACCGATCTATACCGCAGCGCGACAGCAGCGGCATCGGCGGGTCAATTTTCAAATCGCCGCCGGGCCAGGGCGAAGCGCAGAACTCCCAGGCCGATCAGGGCCGAACTGAGCGAGGCGGCGAGCACGCCGAGGCGGATATCGGCGGCGAATTCATTGCCGGGAAAGGCCAGCGTGCCGATGAACAGGCTCATGGTAAAGCCGATACCGGTCAATGCGCTCACGCCCAGCAGCATCGGCCAATCGACGCCGGACGGCAAACGGGCGAGGCCCGTCCGGACCGCCAGCCAGGCGGTGGAAAACACGCCGATGACCTTGCCGAGCACCAGCCCGGCATAGACCCCCGAGAGCACCGGGGAGATGGCGAGCGGCGCGGCCGCGCCAATGAGACTGACCCCGGCATTGGCAAAAGCAAACAGCGGCAGGATCAGATAGACCACAAAGGGATGCAGGCTGCTGACCGTGTCATGCAGGGGCGAGACGCCGTCCTGCTCGCGGATCGGGATGGTCAGGGCGGTGATCACCCCGGCCAATGTGGCATGCACCCCGGATTTGAGCAGGGCCAGCCAAAGCAGGAACCCAAGAGTGAAATAAAACACACGGTTGCGGTTGCCGGACAGGTTGAGCAGAACCAGAGCCGCGATGGCAGCGAGGGCATAGAGGAAGGGCACCACCTCAAGCTGATGGCTGTAGAAAACCGAGATGATAATGATGGCGCCGATATCGTCGAAGATGGCCACGGCCAGCAGGAACGCCTTCAGCGCCATCGGAGCGCGGCTGCCGAGCAAGGCCAGAACCCCGAGGGCGAAGGCGATGTCGGTGGCGGTGGGGATAGCCCAACCCTCCAGGGTCTGGCCCGCAAAGCCGGTTGCGGCCAGATAGATAAGGGCCGGCACCAGCATGCCGCCCATGGCGCAAAGCAGGGGCAGCAGGGCACGCGAGGGGGCGCGCAATTGCCCTTCCATCAGCTCGCGCTTCACCTCGAGCCCGACCAGGAAGAAAAACACCGCCATCAGGCCGTGATTGATCCAGTGCAGAACGGTTTTCTCAAGCTCGTAACCCGCAAGAATGAAACCGAACTCAGCATTCAGGCTGTCATGATAAAGGCCCGACCAGGGCGAATTGGCGACCAGCAGAGCCAGCAGCGCGGCCACGACCAGAACGATGCCGCCCGAAGCCTCGAGCCGCATGAAGCCGTAGAGCCGGGCGGAGATTTTCATTGATGCGGCCTGAAGCGGTTGGGCCAGGGTCTGGGCAGCGTCCTCGAGGGGCTGGGCCACCTCATCTACGATTTCGCCGATATGTTTTTCGTTTTTTTTGCCGCTCATCGCGCCTCCGGGGCGTTGGGTGAATTGATCCTTTATGCTGGGTGCGTATCCGGCGTGTCCGTGATGCAGCGCCGTGTCTGTGATGTGAGGGCGAAAGGAGCGAATTGCAAGGCCGGCAGCGGAGCCGCTAAATCCCGAACTCGGCCACCAGGGCCTGAAGGGCGGCGACAAGGGGCGGCAGACCGCCGGGAGCCAGAGCCTGATCATCGAGCGCGGATTCCAGCGCCTGAAGCGCCTGCGGATCGGCGGCGGCGATTGCGGATAGGGCTTTGGCATAGCGGCGACGGATAAACCGCTCGCGGGCCGGGTCGGTCTCCCCGCCGCCCGCATCGCCGATGGGCCTCGGCGCGCTGAAAATGGCGGGATCGACGGCGCGGAGCGCCTTGGGCCCGTTGCAGACATGATGATAGGCCTTGCGGAGCCGGTCGAAGGCGAGGCCCGCATCGTGCTGGGCCCTGGTGATGCCCCGCGAGGCGCGCCCCGGCCCCTGCCCTTGCCGCAGCAACCGCCCCAGCAGATAACCGAGTTCGGGGATCTGCGCCTCAGCCCTGGTGACCCGGTGGTGGCGCATCCGGGCCGACAGGCCGACGCTGAGGGCCTCGCGCCGGGTCATCTCGTCCTCGGCGGCGCGTTTTACCGCCCCCTGCACGAGGCGGCCATTGGCATAGCGCTTCAGGCCGTGCTTGCGCGGCCGGCCCGCGCCGCGTCTGCGCCGCCTCACCGGACTACGCGATAGCCGGACAGCCCGTCGCCCATGGCGCGGCAGGCGGGACAGAGACGGTTATGGATGCCGGCCGAGTCGAAATGCGCATCGCAGCACAGGCATTTGCGGCGCGAGGCTTTGGCTTGACGGGGCATGGGGGTCTCATCCGGGCGATAAGGCTTTTTCCAGCGATAACGACCGCGCGGTCCGCGCAGCTCGAGGCAACCGGCGGCGCGCAACTTGCCAAGGTCATCGGAAATCCGGTCGCGGCCGACCCCGTGACACTCGGCGATCCGCATGCGGGCCGGTCCCGGCAGATATTGGCTGTGCTTGAACGCATCGAGAATTTCACAGCGGCGGGCAAAGACATCCTCACGCATGGCACTCACATCTCGCTTCTGGTGGCCGGGTCAGGACTGCCGGCAAACTGCGCGGCCATGGCGGCGACCGCCAGAAGACCGGCCCTGGCGCCATCTCCGGTGGCCAAGCGGACGGGCACGGACCGAAGGCGGCGGCTGTCGGCGGGGCAAGACGCGGCCATGTCCCTCTGCTCCGCCGTCCCGTCAGGGGCCGCAGCTGCTTCACCGGTTCTGCCCTGCGGCAGCTCCGATGCCGGCTCCGCCGCCAGGCCGGAGGGGCCGCATGCAGCAGGCATCAACACCTCCCAGGCCTTCAGAGCCCGCAGGGCGCCCTCTTCGTCGCAGATCAGCGCGCAACCGGCGCCGGCGGCCTGCAATCGTTGCTGCAGGGCGGCGCGGGCCGGGTCCAATGGCTGATCCGGCGAGGTGAAGCTCATGAAACAGGCCTGGCGACCGGGGATCACGAACATCAGATCGGGAAGGTCGCTGTCAGCACCGCCCGGCATGGCCATCCAGACCACTTCGGGGCGGGCATGTTGCTGCAAATGTGAAGTCACCGAGAGTTGCAGCCAGGCGGTGAGCGCGGCGGCGCTGGGCTTGACCGGTCCGAGCACGAATTGCGGGCGGGAAAAAGCGGATCGCATCACATCGCCCTCCCCGCAGATGCCCACAGAACGGGCCCGTCGGGGTATGCGCCCCCATTTTCGGCGCCACAGATCTTTGCCCCCACCCGGCGGCTGAAATTGATCCACGCCGCGGCCACGACCTGCCTCAGTCCTGTCAATAATGTGTATGAAGTCATGAAATATCTCCAATACTGATCCGCCCCAGCTTCACGGGCAACAACAGCCGCGAAGCAAAAAACGCCGGAGCCACGAAGGGCTCCGGCAA
>PKTQ01000253.1 GCA_002869085.1 Hyphomicrobiales bacterium
CGCGCCGGCTCCGCGCCCCAGCCTGGAGGAGAAGCTCGGCACAAGCTGGACCATCTGGGTCGGCGGGCTGGCGCTGGCGCTGGGCGGGCTGTTTCTGGTGCGCTATTCCATCGAATACGGCCTGCTCGGCCCCAAGGTGCGGCTCGGCCTCGCCGCTTTGCTGGCGCTCGCGCTCTCCGGGCTTGGCGAGCTGCTGCGCCGCCGCGATGTCCGGCTTAAATTCGCCGGCGCCCATGCGGCCGAGGTGCCGGCGATTCTGACCGCCGCCGGGGTGATCACCGGTTTTGGCGCGGTCTATGCCGCCTTCGCGCTCTATCATTTCCTGTCGCCGCTCGCCGCCTTCGCCCTATTGGGGGCGGTGTCGCTGGCCGGACTGGCGCTTTCGGCGGTGCATGGGCCCGGCCTGGCGGCGCTGGGGCTGGTGGGCAGTTATGCGACGCCGGTGCTGGCGGGCGGCGAGACCAAGACCGTGTGGGGCCTGCTGATCTATCTGCTGTTTGTCACCGCCGCCAGCTGCGGCGCGGCGCGGCTGCGTGGCTGGCTGTGGCTGGCCATCGCCGCCAATATCGGCGCCATCGGCTGGGGCGTGCTGGTGCTGAGCCTAGGCTGGAAGCCTGTGCATGCGGCGCCGCTGGCGCTTTATATCATCGGCCTCGGCGCGCTGGCGCTGGCCTTGCTGGCGGCGCGGCACAATACTGAGCCGGCGGACGGCGATCTGATCAGCGGCCACGACCTGCCCGGGCTGGTCGGCATGGCGGCGATTTCGCTGCTGGGGCTGGCGCTGCTGCGCCAGGATGGCTACGGCGCCGCGGCGCTCACCGCCTTTTTCGTGCTGGCGCTGATGCAGATCGGCAGCGCCTGGGCCTGGCCCGGCCTGAGGCTGCTGGCGCCGTGGGGCGCCCTGCTGGCGGCGCTGGCGATGGCGGGTTGGCACATCCCGCATCTGCCGCTCCATTACGGCCCGTTCGACGCCGCTATGGGTCTGACGCCGATTGCGCCGCCGGAGCTGGCCTTCTTCCTGATGATTTCGGGCGCTCTCGCGGCGCTTTACGGCGCGGCGGGCCTTGCCGGCGCGTTGAGGCAGGGCGGGCGAAGGCTGTGGCCATGGGTGTCGGTGCTGACAACCCTCGTTCTGCTGGCCATCGCTTATTGGCGGGCGACCGATTTTTCCCATTCGGTGCCGTTTGGCCTCGCCGCCACGGCGCTGGCGGCGCTGTTTGCCGGGATCGGTGAATATCTGCACCGGGCGCGGCCGAAGCCGGTGGCGGCCCCGTGGAGCGAGGGGGTCTATCTGGCCGCCGGTTTCGCCGGGCTGTCTTTTGCCCTGACCATGGTGCTGGACAAGGGCTGGCTGACGGTGGCGGTGGCGCTGCTGTGCCCGGCCCTGGCCTGGGTGGAGGCGCGGCGGCCGGTGCCGGTGCTGCGCCCGCTGGCGGCCGGTCTGGCGGCGGTTGTGGCCTTGCGGCTGCTGTGGCACCCGCTGATCACCGATGAGCCGGGCCAGACCCCGATCTTCAACTGGCTGCTCTATGCCTATGGCATTCCGGCGCTGGCCTTTGCGCTGACCGGCACTCTGTTCGGACGCCGGCGCCGGGACATGACCGTGCAGGTTTTCGAGGCGGCGGCGATTGTCTTCACCGCCGCATTGGCCGCGCTGCAGGTGCGGCATCTGCTGAATGACGGCGATATCGTGACCGAGTATTTCGACCTCACGGAGCTTAGCGTGCACAGCCTGATCTGGCTGGGGCTGTCCTATGGCCTGAGGCGGCTCGACCTGTGGCGCCGTAGTCTGGTCTCCCATTATGCGGCGATCGGTTTCGGGCTCATCGGCACCGCATCGCTGGCGATCGGGCATCTGGTGGTGCTGAACCCGCTGGTCAGCGGCGACAGCGTCGGCGCGCACCCCGTTTTCAATGTGCTGCTGCTGGCCTATCTGCTGCCGGGGGCGGCGGCGGCGCTGATCTATGCCACCGACCCCGCCGATCCGCGCCCCATCCATGTGCGGGCGCTTGGCGCGGCGGGGCTGGTGCTGATCTTCGCCTGGCTCAGCCTGCAGGTGCGGGCGCTGTTTGCCGGCGGCGGGGTGCTCAATACGGGCATCATCTCCGACAGCGAATGGTATGTCTATTCGGCGGTATGGCTGCTCTATGGCCTCAGCCTTCTCGGAACGGGCATCATTCTCGGCTCGGCGGCGCTGCGCCACGGGGCCTTCGCGGTGATCGTGCTGACCATCGCCAAGGTGTTCCTGTTCGATATGTCCAACCTGACCGGCATCTTCCGCGCCCTGTCCTTCCTCGGGCTGGGGGCGGTGCTGATCGGCATCGGCTATCTTTACCAGAAGATCATCTTCCCGCAGGCCCGGCCCGACGAGCCCGCATAGGGCGCCGCGCCGCCCGAAGCACGCCCCCGGAGCAGGCCTGAAAGGCCGCCCAAAATTCCGGATTCGCCTGATCGCTAAAATTATCCAATAATTTTAAATAATTACTGTTCAATTTCGGTGATCATTTTTTATGAGTTTTCAATAAGCCGGGCATAGTTTTGCATCTCTGTATCAGAGGTGAAACATGCTTGCGGTCAGATTTCATGGCGCGCCCCCGGCCCGAATTTCCGGAATAAGACGGATATTCCGGCGCCGTTTCAGGGGCGACGAGACCGGCGTCGCGGCGGTCGAAGCGGCGCTGGTGCTGCCGCTGTTTGTCGGCATTCTGCTCGGAATCATCGATTTCGGCGGCCTTTTTTACCTCAAACATGAAATGAATGTGGTGGCCAATGAGGTCTCGCGCAGCATGGCCCTGGGCTATCTCAACCCCACCGAGGCCGAAAGCCGGGCCGGCGCCATGCTGCCCGACTGGGGCACGGCCAAATTCACCGTCACCGCATCCATGCCCAGCAGCGACGAGGTCAAGCTGGTCATTTCGGTCCCCACCGAGCAGGCGGCGCTGGTCAATTTCGCCGCCTTCAGCTTTGGCGACACCATGAGCGTCGCTTCGATCAAACGTAAGGATTAGGGCAGCGACAGGAGAGCACATCATGCGTGAACGGATTTGCAAATTCTGGCGGTGCCGCAAGGCCTCCGTCCTGCCCCTCACCGGTTTTGCCGCGATCATCGTGGCCGGTGCTGCGGCCTTGTCGATCGACATGGGCATCGCCTATTTCGAGAAATCGGACATGCAGAAGACCGCCGATGCCGCCGCGCTGGCGGCGGCGGGGCGCCTGCCCGATGATGGCGCGGCCCAGGCCATGGCGCTGGCCTATACGGAAAAGAACATGCCCGCCGCCCTGCATGGCACGGTGCTGACCGCCAGCGACATCGCGATCGGCAATTGGGACAGCACCTCCAAGAGCTTTCAGGCCAGCCCCTATGAGCCGAAGGCGGTCAAGGTGACGGTGCGGAAAACCGAAGC
>PKTQ01000138.1 GCA_002869085.1 Hyphomicrobiales bacterium
CATAGCCCCCCGCCATGATCGAGGCGGCTTTCATGCGCCGCAGCATGCGCCAGGCCAGCCATGCGCCGAGCCCGGCGCCGATCACCGCCCCTGCCGGCATCAGCCCGGCCGCGCCCATCGCCAGTGCGCCTTCCTCATCGCTGGCGCCGAACATCATAGCCAAAACTATGGTGCCGAAAAATATCACCGCAGCGCCAAGCACCGCCGCGATAATGACGATCTGGATGAACAGTAAAAGGCGTGCGATCAAAACCATCACATAAGGTAACACGGGCTTCCGCTACCTTCAAATGCCGGCTCTCAATGGCGCTGTTGCCCCGTCAATCGCCCTTTTTTGCCGGGCTTGCCAATTCCTCCGGCAGAAGGCTTTGCGCAATGCCGAGCACCAGATCGTGCCAGCACGCCTCCTCGAAATACAATGTCCGCCCGCTCTGCTTGTGCATCAGCAGTACGAGCCCGCATTCGATTGCGTGATGGAATGGAAACTCATCGCTTGGGGCGGTTTTGTGGTCCGGGTTGAGCGGATATGGCATGACGATCCCCCGCCTTGTCTGGCAATCTGGTGTTCTGATGGAATGAGCTGAAGATCACG
The DNA here is from genome assembly GCA_002869085.1 of Hyphomicrobiales bacterium. GTDB lineage: Bacteria > Pseudomonadota > Alphaproteobacteria > Rhizobiales > BM303 > BM303. The sequence continues at coordinate 593 of PKTQ01000138.1, forward strand.
ATAGCCGAAAAATAAATTGGCGATTGTGGTCCAAAGCACATTTTGCCGGGCGCTGATGTCATAATCTGAGCAATATAGAAACTCATCCACATGCCGGACCGGCCGGGTCCGCGACAAGGAGGATTAACATGGCGATTACTGGGGACCGTCCGATCTTCATCGTTGGCTATGAACGCTCAGGCACCACATTGATGATGGCCCTGTTGGGAAATCATCCCAGCCTGGCCTTTCCGGAAGTGGGTTGGCTTTTCCCCCGCATTTATCCCTGGCGGCACACCTATGGCGATCTGTCGATCGAGTCCAATTTCAGGACCATGGCGGACGAGATGCTGTTCGGGCTGAACCAGCCATTATGGGGCATGGGGCTGAACCCGGCCATTGCCGTCTCCGAAATCTGCGGCATGGCCCCTGAGCGCAGCTTTGCCGGCATCTATGCCGCCATGCACCGCATTTACGCCAAGCAGTTCGGCAACAAGCCCCGCTGGGGGCAGAAGACGCCCAACAATCTCTATTTCGTGCCGCAAATCAAGGCGTGCTTCCCGGATGCGCAATTCATCTGCATCACCCGGGACGGGCGCGATGCCAGCGCTATCAGCCTGGAATCCGCTTTCGGCGCGGGGAATATCTATATGGCCGCCTATACCTGGGACGCCGCGGCCCGATTCGTCGCCCCGTTCCGCGAAACATATGACAGCAACACCTGGCTTGATGTGTCCTATGAAGAGCTTGTGACCAATCCGCAGCAGGTGATGGCCGGTGTCTGCGAATTCCTCGATGAGGAATTCGATCCGGCGATGTTCGACTATTACCGCCAGCCGACCGCCAAGGCCCGTGGCAAACAGCGCGATCACGCCCTTCTGGCCAAGCCGATCACCACCGAACATGTGGGCATCTACAAGAATCTGCTCAGCATTCGCGACCAGCGCATCTATGCCGCCGTGGCCGGTGAGACCCATCAGGCTATGAACTATCAGCTTGATGTGGAGCCTTTGGAGATTTCCGATTCCGACCGTGATTTGTGGATCGAGCTGGACGGCCGCATCCGCGCCGCCAAACTGGACGGTCCGAACGGCCATATCGTTTTCGAAAGCTATCGTGACTGGCTGGTAGAGCAGCGCGAAGTCCGCAAGCGCAAGGGCATCTGGAGCGACGCCGATGACCCGCGCGAGTTCCCGGCCGGGCATCCGGACGAGGAAATCATCGTCGGGTTCCGGGCCTGGAAACAATGGAAAGATCATTTCTCGATCAAACGCCGCTTCACCAGGTGATGGCTATGCAAATTATTGATTGCTAAAAGGGGGGCTGAGGCGTCACATATGAACCGGGTGTTTCCCAAAGGCAGTATGATGACAGCGAGCAAGACCCTATCTCCAGGTGACAATCTGGAATCGAGGCTTATTTCCAATCTCAGTCCGGAAAAGCACAGGGAACTGCTGCGAAAGGCCTATCCGCACAAAATCGCCCAGAACACCATGATCTATGCGCCCGGTGACGACAGCAGCTCGATCTATTATGTCGTCGACGGCCTAGTGAAGATTTTCGACATGACCGGGGACGGGCGCGAGATCATCTATCGCATGTGCGGGCCCCGCAGCCTGTTTGGCCTGTCGGCGATTTTCGGCGGCGAGGAGCGGCCGGTTTTCGCTCAGGCGCAGGCCACCACCGATGTGCTGGTCATCACCCGGCCCGAGTTTGAACGCTTCGTCCACAATAACCCCTGGTTCTCGGTCGATGTCATTCACATGCTGGGCAACCGGCTGCGCCAGGCCCATGCCGCCATCGCCGAGTTTGTGGTCGGGGATGTGCGCTCGCGCATCGCGCAATTGATGCTGAAATTCGCCGAAACCGGTCACTCCCTTCAGAGCGGCGATATCCGAATCGAGAACAAGCTGACCCACGAGGAAATCGCCAATATGATTGGCGCCACCCGCACCACCGTCACCAAGGTGCTGGGAGAATGGAAGCGCCGCGGCATCATTGAAGTGACCCATAGCCGGATCATCATTCACAATCTCGATGTCCTGACCGATCTGATCCATCACTAGGGGCCTCACCCTAAAACAATCGGACGGCAATAATTCATGAAAATGTGACCTAGCAGACTTTCTCGCGAGATCGGATGTCCCACAATTCTTCACGCTTCACATCATGTGATGAATTTATCGGACGAGTCTGGAAGTTCCAATCTTGCCCGGGGGTATGAGAAAGGGGATTTGTCATGCAGCAGAGCAGCAGCCAGGCCGAGGTGGTCTCGAATGGCGGTTTGTACAGCTATATATTGGAAAACATCAGGCAGAGCGGGAACAAGTCGCCTGAAAAGGCCCTGTTCGGCTTTATCGCCGCATGGGTGATGTTGTTCCTGACGCTTTATGTGTTCAAGTTCCCGGTCATTCTCGAAGAGGGGGGAGGGACCGTGGTCCTCACCGCCGCCGGTCAGGCCTGTCTGGCGGTCATGGTCTGGGCGACCATCATCTGGCTCACCGAGGCCATGCCGATCGCCATGACCGGGCTCATCATCCCGGCGCTGCTGGCGCTCACCGGCGCCGTCAGCCACATCAAGCACGCGGCTCCGGCCTATTCCGCGCCGGTGGCGCTGTTGGTGCTGGCGGCCTTCATCTTCTCGGCTATCATGATCGCATCTGGCATCGATCAGCGCGTGGCGCTCAGTATGCTGAAACACGCCCGCATCAAAAAGGTCGGCGGCGTGGTTTGGACCCTGTTCGGGTTCAACCTGTTGCTGTCCCTGATTCTGCCGGCGGCTAATGCCCGCGCCGCCGTCATGCTGCCGGTGGTGACCGGCATCATCAAG
>PKTQ01000196.1 GCA_002869085.1 Hyphomicrobiales bacterium
ACCGGCGGCCAACAAGACCGGGGACAGCTCGCCGGCGGCGGAGCGCAAGGTTTCGGGCGCGAACGCCAAAGCGCCGGAGTCCGGCAAGACAGCGCCTAAGCCCGCCGCAAAGGCCGAAGCCGCCAATGACGCGCCGGCGGTTGCGGGTGGGAAGGCCAAGCCGGCTGCCGAACCCAAGTCTGAAGCCGCGCCGAAACCGGCGGTGGCTGAAAAAACAGCCGAAAAGCCTGCTGAGAAGACCGCCTCCAAGCCGGCCGCGAAACCCGCCCCGCAAGACAAGCCGCAAGTGGCGGCGTCTGCCGGCACGGCGTCCATGCCACGGTCGCAAAACATCATCAAGGTCTCGCTGCACCGGGTGGGCTCCAGCGTGAAGCTGGTGTTTCCATTCGAGCAGACGGTGGCGGCGGCGGTGTTCGAGCAGGCCGGCGTGGTGTGGGCGCTGTTCGAGAGCGACCAGGTGCTGGATCTGAGCGAGTTGAAGACGGCCGCCGGCGACATATTCGGCAAGATCGATCGTGTCGTCTCCCAGAACCTGCAGATCGTGCGCCTGCACATGAATGGCCGCCGGCTGGTGCGGGCGACCGGAGATAATCGCAACTGGTTCATCACCATCGGCAATCTGGTGCTGGACAAGACCCGGCCCTTGCTGCTGAAACGCGTGTTGCGTGAGGATGGCGGCTCGAAAATGGAAATTCTGTTGCCCGGAGCGCGCAAGGTGCATTGGATCGATAACCGGCTGCTGGGGCGCAAAATGGCGGTGGTCACCGCCAGGGGACCGACCCGCGGGGTGATCAAGACCCAGAAATTCGTCGAGTTCACCGCGCCGAAGACCGTGCATGGGGTGATAATCCAGCCCCTGTCGGATCATCTGACCGTGCGGCTTGCTTATGACAAGGTGATCATCAATCAGCGCGGCGGCCTGACCGTGTCGGGCGGCACAGTGCACCAATATGTCGAGGGGCAGAAGCCGATCCGGGAAGTGGGTGAGCCCGGCTTTCTCGATTTCGTCAATTGGAGCCAGCTCAATGCGGCCCAGTTCAACACCAGAATGAAGGCCCTCACGCTGGCGGCGGGTGATGAGGATCCGGAAAAGCGGATCAAGGCGCGGCTGGACCAGGCGCGTTTCCTGCTGGGGCGTATGTTCGGGGCCGAGGCGCTCGGGGTGTTGAAAATCGCCGCCGACGAGCAGAAAGGGCTGGTGAAGGATCCGGTGTTCAACATGATGCGGGCGGTGGCGGCGCTGATGGCCGGCCGTAACGACATCGCCCGGCGCGACCTCAAGGTGCACGGGCTGGCGCAGGACCACCATGCCGCCCTGTGGCGCGGCGTGCTGGCTGTGCGCGACAAGGATTGGGCCACCGCCTCGAAGGAGTTCGCCAAAGGCTCGGACGTGATGAACAAATATCCGATCGCGGTCCAGGGCCTGTTCCGCCGCGAATGGGCCAGGATGGCGCTGGGACGTTTCGACCCGGAGACGGCGGCGCTGCAATTGGAGGCGTTCCCGCCCGGGCTCGACCGGGAAACCGAGGCTGATCTGTCCCTGATGCGGGGCGAATTGGCGGAGATGAACGGCCGCACAAGCGAGGCGTTCGACTTTTTCGCCAAGGCGGTGCGTTCCGATGTGGCGCCGGTGGTGGCCAAGGCGCGGCTGAAACTGGTCGAGCTGAAACTGCAGAACAACCGCATCAACACCACCGACGCCAAGAAGGAGCTGGAAAGCCTGGCCTTTGCCTGGCGCGGGGATGAGCTGGAGCTGAAGGTGCTGCGCCTTCTGGCCAATCTTTACAAGGACGGCAGGGAATACCGGCGGGCGTTCGAAACCATGAAGATGGCGGTGAAGCATTATGCGGATCATGAGGACGCCAAAATCCTCTCCAGCGATATGGAGACCCTGTTCAAGGATCTCTATCTGAAGGGCGATGCGGACAATATGGATCCGCTCGAGGCGCTGGCGCTGTTCTATGATTTCCGCGCCCTGACGCCGCCGGGCCATCTTGGCGACGATATGATCCGTAAGCTGGCTGAACGGCTGATCAAGGTGGATCTGCTGGAACAGGCGGCGGAAATTCTCAACCATCAGATCAATAACCGCCTGTCCGGCGCGGCCCGGGCCGAGGTGGCCGGCCGGCTGGCCTATGTGCTGCTGATGGACCAGAAGCCCAATGAGGCGCTCAGGGTGCTGCGCCAGACCCGGCAGTCGGTGCTGCCCAAATCGATCGCGCGCAAGCGCGACGTGCTGGAAGCGCGGGCGCTCGCAGAACTGGGCAAGACCCGGCAGGCGATCGAACTGCTGTCGGCCATGACCGGGCCGGAGGTCGAACGCATGAAGGCCGAGGCCCAGTGGATGGGCCGCAACTGGCAGCAGGCCGGCGAGCAGATCGAGCGCATCCTGGATGGCGACTGGAAAAAGGGCAAGGCCCTGACCGACCGGCAGAGGCAGGACGTGCTGCGGGCCGGTATCTGTTTCGCCCTGGCCGGCGACTCGCTGGGGCAGGAGCGGCTAAGGGGCAAGTTCTCCGATGAGATGGCCAATTCGCCGGATGCGGAGCCGTTCAGGATCATTTCCGAGACGGTGGATATCAAGGGCCAGGCCTTCAACAAGCTGGCGCGGGAGATCGCCTCGCGGGATTCGCTCGGCACTTTCCTCGAGGCCTATCGGCGCCGCTTCGGCGCGGCCGCCGCGGCGGGCGCCACCACGCGCAGCTAGTCATGACCAATGTGAATGTGGATGAGGCCTATAACAAACAGGCCGACGACTATGATCGTTTCATTGTAAAGCTCATTCCCGACTATCTGAGATTCAACGCCCTGATCCCCCGTTTGGCCGCAAAGCCGGGCACCGTTCTCGACATCGGCTGCGGGACCGGAAACACCAGTGCCCGCATTCTTGAGGCTTATCCTAAAGCCAAGCTGACCTGCATCGATCCTTCCCCGGCGATGATCGGGATCGCGCGCCGCAAATTGGGGGACTCCGTGACGTTCATGGAAAGCCCGGTCGAAGCCTTTCAAACAGAAGAGAGGTTTGATCTGGCGGTGTCGGTGATGGTGATGCACAACATCCAGACCACGGCCCGGCGCCAGGAGGTCTATGAGAAAATATACTCGGCCTTGAACCCGGGCGGCGCTTATGTCTCGGTGGACATCTTCAAGGGCGAGTGTGACCTGTCACAGAAATTGTTCATGAAATATTGGCGCGATTTCATGCTGGAAAGCATGCCGATGGACGAGGTGGATGGCAAGTGGCTCGCCTTATACAAGGAAAAGGACAAGCCCCTCAAAATGTCCGAACAGTTGGCCATGCTGAAGAAAGCGGGCTTCAGCAGTGTGGACATTATTCATAAAGCGATGAATTTCGCATTGATCCTGGCGCTGAAGTGATCGCTAGCCGAAGCTTTTAAGCAGGCTGCCGGTCACCAGGTGCCAGCCATCCACCAGCACGAAGAAGATCAGCTTGAATGGCAGCGAGATGATGATCGGTGGCAGCATCATCATACCCATCGACATCAGCACCGAGGCGACCACCAGGTCGATGACGATGAAGGGGACGAACAGCAGGAAGCCGATCTCGAAAGCCCGCCGCAGCTCGCTGATCATGAAGGCCGGGACCAGCACCCGCAGGCTGACATCCTCAGGATTGTCCGGTTTTTCAACCTTGGCCAGATCGAGAAACAGGCCGAGATCCTTCTCGCGCACATATTTGAGCATGAAGCCGTGTACCGGCTTGCTGGCCCGGGTGAAGGCCTCGTCGAGCTGAATCTGCTCGTCCATCAGCGGCTTGATACCGTCATCCCAGGATTGCTGCATCACCGGCGCCATGATGAAGGCGGTGAGAAACAGGGCAAGGCTGATCAGCACCGAATTGGGCGGCGATTGCTGCACGCCGAGCGCGGTCCTGAGCAGCGACAGCACCACCACGATACGGGTGAAGGAGGTCACCATCACCAGAATGGAGGGCGCCAGGCTGAGTATCGAAATCAGCGCGACAAGCTGCACGGCGCGGCTGGTCAGGCCGCCGCCCGGCTGGATGTCAAGGGTGACCGATTGCGCCGCCGCCGGGGCGATGAGGGCGAGGCCGCCAAGACCCGCCAGCAGCAGGACGGCCGGGAGCGCTCTGGATATGCCGGGCATCAGGCCTCGCCCGGACGGGGGCCGGGGCGAAGATCCGGCTCTGGCTGATCCTCGAAATCCTGCCCTTCATCCGCTTCCGATGAGGCGGGCGCGGAAAAACGCGGTTCAATATGCTGGCTGGGCGCCGGGCGGGCGGGGGGCGTCGCGGGGGCGGCGGCAAGGCGGCTGATATTGCGCTCGATCACCAGATCGGTAGCGCCGCCGATCAGCAGCAGATGTTCTTCCTGATCGCGCTGAATCAGCACCAGCCGGTGCCGGTTGCCGAGGCTGGCGCCCTCGATGACCCTCAGGCGTTTTTCGCGGCGCGAGAAGGCGGGCTGGCCATCGCCGAGGCCGCTGAACCGGCGCAATATCCAGGTGAGCAGGAAGATCAGCCCCAGAACGAAGATCAGCGCGACCGCGAACAGGGCATATTGCGGCAGGTCAAAATTAAACATCGACATGGCTCAGGGATCCGGAAGGGTCAACGGTTAGACCGGTAAATCTTGCCGGGTTACCCCCTAACAAATGGTTAACAAATCCCGCTGCGGCACGGAATATGCCCGCCGGCAGCCCGGCCTTAATCATCTGTTAACCCTAAAGGGGGCAAAATCTGCCGGGTGCGGAATTGGGCTGGTCCGGTTCCGTCTGCCCCAAGGCAATGGAGATCAGGCATGGCATTCGGCAATATTCCGGTCCTCAACATGCTGAAGATGAAGATGAACTGGCATCAGGAGCGCCAGAAGGTGCTGGCGGAAAATGTCGCCAATGCCAATACGCCGAGATTCCGGCCGAAGGACCTTGAGAAAATGGACACGGGCGCAATGGGCGGTTCGGCGCCGGGCGGCGCGGCCGGCGGATTGACGGTGACCCATGCCAATCATTTGAGCGCATCGGGCAGCCCGGCCAAGTTCAGCACCAAGAAGACCGCCGGCTGGGAGATCACCCCGTCGGGCAATGCGGTGGTGCTGGAAGAGCAGATGATGAAGGTCACCGAAAACCAGATGGATTACGAGGCGGCGACGACCCTTTATGCCCGCTCGTTGTCGATCCTGCGCACGGCGCTGGGCAACTGATAGGAGCTTGATATGGATTTACTGAGCGCAATCAAAGTGGCCGCCACCGGGCTGCGGACCCAGAGCGGGCGCATGCGGATCATCGCGGAAAACCTGGCCAACGCCGATTCGACCGCCAAGACCCCGGGGGGCGATCCCTATCGGCGGCGGGTGCCGGTGGTCAATAGCCGTTTCGATGATGAAATCGGTGCCTATATGGTGCGCAATGCGCGCCCGAAGCTCGATATGCGCGCCTTCAAGGTCCGCTATGACCCGGGCCATCCGGCGGCGGACGAGAAAGGCTATGTGAAAACCAGCAATGTCAATTCGCTGATTGAAACCGCCGATCTGCGCGAGGCCCAGCGCTCCTATGAGGCCAATATCAATGTGATCACTTCTTCGCGGCGGATGATCACCCGCACCCTGGACATATTGAAGGCCTGAACCTTAAGAGGACGATGAAATGAGCATTAATCCGCTACAGGCCGCCAAGGCCTATGCCGCCGGACAGCAAATGGCGGCCGGCGCCGTCAAAGGGGGCGCAGCCGAGGCCATGCCCAAAGCCGATTTCGGCGCCCTGTTGAACGACAGCATCAACGGCATCGTCGAAACCGGCACCCAGGCCGAAAACACCATGATGTCGCATATCGCCGGCAAGCAGGATGTGGTCGATGTGGTGACCGCGGTGGCCGAGGCCGAAGTGGCGGTGAAAACCCTGGTCAGCGTGCGCGACCGGGTGATCTCGGCCTATCAGGACATAATGAAAATGCCGATCTGATCGGTGCGATGACGTTTCAAGGGAGGCGGGCATGACCGGTCCTGAAGTTCTGGATGTGGCCAATGACGGTATTTTCACCCTGCTGAAAGTATCGGCGCCGCTGATGCTGGTGGCGCTGGGGATCGGGCTGATCATCGCCTTCTTCCAGGCCCTGACCCAGATTCAGGAAATGACGCTGGTGTTCGTGCCGAAGATCATCGCCATTTTTTTCGCGCTGATGCTGAGCCTGCCCTTCATGGCCTCGATGCTGGCCGGACTGATGGAACGGATGGCCGGGCAGATTGCCGGAGGCTGAGGCGATATGGGCGGGACAGGCGCATGACGGTCACTTTTCTGCCCCAGGCCGCAATCCTGTTTCTGCTGACCTTTTCGCGCCTTGGCTCGATGGTGATGCTGCTGCCGGCCTTTGGCGACGTGAATGTGCCGATGCGCATAAGGCTGGTGTTCGCGCTGGCGCTGACCTTTGTGTTCTTTCCGCTGGCCGAGGGGTTTTACGGCCAGGTATCGGGCGCGCTGAATGCGCTGCTGCCGCTGATCGGCGGCGAAGTGCTGGTCGGCCTGCTGGTGGGCGGCACGGCGCGGCTGCTGATGAGCGCGCTGCAGGTGGCCGGCACGGCGATGTCGTTTCAGATGGGCCTCTCCTATGCCCAGAGTTTCGATCCGAGCCAAGGGGTGCAGGGGGCCATTCTGGGCTCGTTCCTGTCGGTGGTGGCGGCCACGCTGATCATGGTGACAGACCTGCATCATCTGTTCCTGGCGGCGATCCGCGACAGCTATACCATGTTCAAGCCCGGCACCCTGCCGCCGCTGGGCGATTTTACCCAGCTGGCGGTGGACACGATCGCCAGCTCGTTCCGGGTCGGGGTGCAGCTCACGGCGCCGTTTCTGGTGTTTGGGCTGGTGTTTTATCTCGGCGTCGGCATTCTTTCGCGCCTGATGCCGCAGGTGCAGATCTTCTTTGTGGCGATGCCGGCCAATATCCTGCTGGGCCTGACCATGCTGATGCTGTTGCTGGGAGCTGTGATGATGTGGTTCCTCGATTATTTCACCAGCTCGATGCAGATCTATCTGCTGTGACCGGAGCATCGCACCATGGCTGAACATCAGGACCAGTCGGAAAAAACCGAAGAACCGACCCAAAAGAAACTGGACGACGCCCATAAAAAAGGCGATGTGGCCAAGTCCCAGGAGGTCACGGTCTGGTTTGCCCTGCTGGCGATCACCATGATGGTGATGCTGTTTTCCGGCGATCTGGCGGCGTCGCTGTCGCGGCCGCTGAGCGGGTTTCTGGCCAATGCGCATGATTTCGCGGTTGGCGGCGACAGCCTGCGGCCCCTGTTCGCCGTTCTCGGCAGTGAGGTGGCCAAGGTGATGATGGTGCCGATGGGCCTGCTGATGGCGGCGGCGCTGGCGGGCAATCTCATTCAGCACAAGCCCCTGTTCACCGCCGAGCGCATGAAACCCAAGCTGGAGAAGGTCTCGCCGCTGGCCGGCCTCAAGCGCCTGTTTTCACCGACCAGCCTGGTCAATTTCGCCAAGGGGGTGGCCAAGCTGGTGATCGTGGCGGCGGTGATGTTCCTGATCATCTGGCCGGAACGCAGCCGCTTCAGCGAGCTGATCACCTATGATCCGGCGGCGCTGCTGCCCTTTGTGCGCCATTCGGCGGTGAAGCTGCTGCTGGGCACATTGTCGATCCTCACCATCATCGCCGGGCTTGATTTTCTCTATCAGCGCTTTACCTGGCACAAGAAGCAGCGAATGAGCATGAAGGAAATCCGCGACGAATACAAACAGATGGAGGGCGATCCGACGGTGAAGGCCAAATTGCGCCAGATCCGCATCGAGCGCGGGCGCAAGCGCATGATGGCGGCGGTGCCCGATGCCTCGGTGATCATCACCAACCCGACCCATTTCGCGGTGGCCCTGAAATATGAGGCCGACATGCCGGCGCCGGTCTGCGTGGCTAAGGGCCAGGATGCGATCGCGCTGAAAATCAGGGAAATCGGTAAGGAACACGGGGTTCCGATCGTGGAGAACAAACCCCTGGCCCGGGCGCTGCACGCCAATGTGGAGATCGATCAGGAAATTCCGCCGGATCAATACAAGGCGGTTGCGGAAGTCATTGGCTACGTCATGCGCCTTGAGGGTAAACTGGGCGCCGGGCGCAACAGGTAATTTTGATTCGCGGCGCCTCGGGCCGGCGGCGCCGGGGGCGAAGCGTTAATGACGGCAAACGGGCGGGCATGACTGAAACACAAACAGGTGAAGCCAAGACAGCGGTGCTGCGGGATACCGAGCCGCGCGGGCGGCTATGGCCGATCATGCTGCTGGCCGGGGTGCTGGCGCTGGCCGCGGTGGGGCTCGCCTTTTTGCCGGGCGAGCAGGCCGAGCCGATCGTGCTTGGCATTCTGGCCCTGCTGGCGGTGGTCGGCCTGTTGGCGCTGTTCGCGGTGGCCGCCGGGCTGCTCAGGCCCGGTAGCGGCGGTGGCAAGGTCAGCCTGCTGAAATCGGTGACGGATTCGGCGCTGAACGGGGTGCTGATCACCGATGCGGATAATCAGGTGATCTATGCCAATCCGGCCTATGCGGAAATTACCGAGGCCGGGGATATCGACGAGGTGCGCCCTATCGACCGGGCCTTCGCCTCGCATGTGGAAATTTCCGATGCCATCTACCGGCTGGCCCGGGCCGCCGATGACGGGGTGGCCTGGCAGGAGGATGTGCGCATTCTGCAGCCCGGGGCGGGCGAGCCGGAGCCTTCGTGGCTGCGCCTGTCGGTGCGCCGGATGCCGTTCGGCAAGTCGCATGTCAGCGTGTGGAGCGTGGCCGATGTCACCGCCGAGAGCGAACGGCAGGAAAGCGCGTTTCGCGAGCTGCAGAAGATCATTGATTATCTCGACCATGCGCCGACCGGCTTCTTCTCGGCCGACGGGCGCGGCAAGGTGCATTATCTCAACGCCACCCTGGCCGAATGGCTGGGCATCGATCTTGCCCGCACCACTGGCGGCAATCTCGATCTGAAAGAGATCGTGGCCGAAAACGGGGTGCATCTGCTGACCGGGGTCAAGCCGGACGGGGCCGGCATGACCACCGATTCTTATGATCTCGACCTGATCCGCGCCGATGGCAGCTATCGCCCGGTGCGGGTGCTGCATTATGTGGTGTTCGGCGAGGACGGCAAAGCGCTGCCGTCGCGCTCGATCGTGCTGGACCGGCGTCCGGGTGCCGGCGGCACGGATTCGCTGCGTGCCGCCGAGGCGCGTTTCTCGCGCTTCTTCAACACCGCGCCCATCGGCATCGCCACGCTGAACGGCGCCGGGCGCATCGAAATGGCCAATGGCGCCTTTGCCCGCATCTTCAAGGGACTGGCGATCTCCAACCGCGCCCTGACCGACCTTGTTGCCAAGGACAGCCGCAAATTGCTGACAGAGACTCTGAACATGGCCCGCACCGGCAGCAGCGGCCTGGCGCCGGTGGATGTGACCATCGGCAATGAGAGCGCCGGCAATGCCCAGCTCATCATCAGCCGGGCCGGGGAGAAGAACCATGTGGAGCCGGGGCTGATCGTGTTCGCCATCGACACCACCGAGCAGCGCACCCTGGAGATGCAGTTCACCCAGAGCCAGAAAATGCAGGCGATCGGCCAATTGGCCGGCGGGGTGGCGCATGATTTCAACAATGTGCTGACCTCGATCATCGGATTTTCCGATCTGCTGCTGGCCAATCACACGCCGACCGACCCCTCGTTCAAGGACATCATCAACATCAAGCAGAGCGCCAACCGGGCGGCGGCGCTGGTGCGGCAATTGCTGGCCTTCTCGCGGCGTCAGACCCTGCGCCCGGAAGTGATGTCGCTGAACGATGTGATCTCGGACCTCACCATGATGCTGGACCGGCTGCTCGGTGACAAGGTGGAGCTGCGCCTCACCCATGGGCAGGATCTGGGCCATGTGCGGGTCGATCTGCACCAGTTCGAACAGGTGATCGTCAATCTGGCGGTGAATGCCCGCGACGCCATGATGCCCGAGGGCGGCACGCTGAGCATCAAGACCTATAATGTGGACGAGACGGCCTCGCGCAAGCTCGATTTCAAGCCGATGCCGGCGGGGGATTATGTGGTCTGCGAAGTGTCCGACACCGGCAGCGGCATGCCGAAAGAAGTGATGGACAAGATTTTCGAGCCGTTCTTCACCACCAAGGATGTGGGCGAGGGCACCGGGCTCGGGCTCGCCACGGTTTACGGCATCATCAAGCAGACCGGCGGCTTCATCTTCCCGGAAAGCGAGGTTGGCGAAGGCACCACATTCCGGGTGTTCCTGCCGCGCTTCGAGGCCGAAGACGAGCCGGAGGACGAGGCCGCGGACGCGGAGGAGAAGAAGGCCAAAGAGGCCGAGGCGGCCAAGCAACCGCGCAAGGACCTGACCGGATCGGGCACCATTCTGCTGGTGGAAGACGAGGAATCCCTGCGCGCCTTTGCCGCCCGGGCGCTGTCCTCGCGCGGCTATACGGTGATCGAGGCGATGAATGGAGAAAACGCCCTGGAGCTCATCGAGGAAGGCACCGAGGATATCGATTTGGTGATTTCCGATGTGATGATGCCGGAAATGGACGGGCCGACCCTGCTGAAGGAATTGCGCCAGCGGATCGACAATTTCAAGGTGATCTTTATCTCAGGCTATGCGGAAGACGCGTTCGAGAAGAATCTCGACGAATCCGAGACCTTCACCTTCCTGCCCAAACCGTTCGGGCTGAAGAAACTGGCCGAGACAGTGAAAGACGTGCTGGAAAGCTAAAAGCGCTCCAGTTGTGACGCACGTCTTTACCTGAAACCGGTTCCCGCTTTTCTCAGAAATGCTTTATAGCCCCCGGCTGCGCATGGCCGCCGAAATCTGGGAGACGAGGGCGATGCCGATCATGGCGGCGCCGAAGGTTTGCGGGGTCTGGGCGCCGGCCCACAGGCCATAGGCCAGCACGGCGGCGCCGATAATCGCCAGCACAAGCGGCACCAGGCGCACCGAGCGGGCGATGCGAACAAGCAGCGGCGGCGGGCCTGACGGTTCGGGCATGCTCATCCATCCTTTCTCATCAAAACGCAAGATTCGGGTGTGCGGGCCTTTGAGCCTGGGATTATAACCGCTTGTGAAACCGAGCGGGAGTATAGAGCATGTCGCGTTTAAATAAATCCAATCAAATGCAACATGCTCAAGATATCAGCGCGATCACGCAAACCATGTCGGCGCGGCAATGGCTGTTGCTGCTGCTGCTGTCGCTGATATGGGGCGGCTCGTTTTTCTTTGTTGAAGTGGCGCTGCGGGGGCTGCCGGTGCTGACCATCGTGTTGGGGCGGGTGGGATTGGCGGCGCTGGTGCTGCATGTGGCGGTGCGGGCGGCGGGGCTCGCCATGCCGGGCGGCGCAAAGCTGTGGGCGGGGTTCTTCGTGCTGGGCGGATTGAATAATTTCATCCCCTTCAGCCTGATCGTCTGGGCGCAGTCGCATCTGACCAGCGGCCTTGCCTCCATTCTCAACGCCACCACCCCGTTTTTCACCGTGATGCTGGCGCATATGCTGACTGTGGATGAGAAGATGAGCGCGGGCAAGCTGTTGGGGGTGCTGGTGGGGCTGATCGGCGTGGCGGTGATGATCGGCATTGACGCGCTGTCCGGCCTTGCGGGCGAAGTGTGGCCGCAGATCGCGGTGCTGGGGGCGGCGGGCTCCTATGCCCTGGCCGGTATTTTCGGCCGCCGTTTCCGCGCCTTGTCGCCGATGGTGGTGGCCACCGGACAGGTGAGCGCCAGCACGATTATGCTGGCGCCTCTGGTGCTGCTGGTCGATGCGCCGTGGCGGCTGGCATGGCCGGCGCCCGAGGTTTGGGGGGCGGTGCTGGCGCTGGCGGTGGTGTGCACGGCGCTGGCCTATTGGATATATTTCCGGCTGCTGGCCAGCGCCGGCGCCACCAATCTTCTGTTGGTGACCATGCTGATCCCGGTCAGCGCCATCTGGCTCGGCGCGGGGTTTCTGGGCGAAGCGCTTTCGCTGCACCAGATAGGCGGCATGGCGACGATCGCCCTGGGCCTGTTGATCATGGACGGGCGGGCGGCGCGCCGGCTGCGCCGCTGGCTTGCGGCGCCGCAGGTCTGAGTGCCGGACATGAAAAAGGCCCGCTCAGCCAGAGCGGGCCTTCCCATTGGCGTATGGAGAGATGATTACTTCAGGTAATCGTAATTGCCCTTGCTCCATTCATAGAACACGTAACCCGGCAGGGTGACGTCGCCCTTCTTGTCGAAGCTCAGCTCGCCCAGCACGGTCTTGAACTTGCCGGCGTTCAGCGCCGGGATCACCTTGGCGGCATCGGCAGAACCGGCCGTGGCCGCGGCCTGGGCCCAGGCCTGGATGGCGGCATAGGTGTAGAGCACATAGCCTTCCGGCTCGATGTTCTTGTCGCGGAACACCTTCACCAACGGAGCGGCTTCCGGGTTCTTGCGCGGGTCGGGGCTGAAGGTCATCAGCGTGCCTTCGCCGGCATCGCCGGTGATGGCCCAATATTCATTAGTCACCAGCGCGTCGCCCGACACCAGCACGGTCTTCATGCCCTGGTCGCGCATCTGACGCACGATCAGGCCGGCTTCGGTGTGATAACCGCCGAGATAGAGCACGTCGGCTTTGGCCTGTTTCAGCTTGGAGACGAGAGCGGAATAGTCCTTCTCGCCGGCGGTGATGGCTTCATACATCACCGGCTTGCCGCCGGCCGCTTCATAGGCTTTTTTGGTCTCGTCGGCGAGGCCTTTGCCGTAAGCGGTCTTGTCGTGAATGATCGCCACGTTCTTGCCGGCGAAATGCTTCATCAGGAAGTTGCCGGCGGTGATGCCCTGCTGGTCGTCACGGCCGCAGACACGGTACACATTGGGCCCGCCTTCTTCGGTCAGCTTCGGATTGGTGGAAGCGGGCGAAATCTGGATGATGCCTTCTTCCTCATAGACCTTGGAGGCCGGGATCGAGGAGCCGGAGCAGAAATGGCCGGCCATGAACACCACGCCCTTGGAGGCCATCTGGTTGGCCACAGCCACCGCCTGCTTCGGATCGCAAGCGTCATCGCCGACGCTCAGCACCAGCTTCTGGCCGAGCACGCCGCCGGCGGCGTTAATGTCGGCAACCGCCTGCTCGGCGCCGGCCTTCATCTGGGCGCCGAAGGAGGCGTATTGGCCGGTCATCGGGCCGGCTGTGGCGATATTGATATCGGCCCAGCTCGGTGTAGCGAAGGCCAGCCCGGCGGCCAGCGCCAGTCCTGCGTAAAATGTTTTCTGCATATTGCAACTCCCTAATCTAGTTGTTGACAGCTATTCTTTTCGTTCAAGTCATTTGTGACGAGCGGCATTTTGCAACAAAAATGTGGCGACGTCACGTTTTACGTTCCGTCCATGTCAAAAGACTGGTCGGTCGATAAAGCCAGCTATATTGCGAGACCATCTGCCGGGTACGGGTCATGCGGAAGCCAAGTCCGGCAAGAAGGATCAGCACCGCCGTGTCGGCCAGGTAGTAATGGACCGACAAAAGGGTCTCGTCGAATAGCGCGAAATGGAAAAAGCGCAGGGCCAGCCCCAGCAGGGCCATGAACAGCACCAACTGCCATAGGGGGCGCCAGGTCAGGGCCAGAGCCCGGCCGGTCATCCAGGCGGCGCCGCCGCCGATGATCACGGTGAGAATGAGAAACACCCAGGGAGATTTTTCAGCCAGCAACCACATGCTTCATCGCTCCTGTATCAGGCGCCGCCTTCGAGATAGGCGGCCCGGACCTCTTCATTGCCCAGCAGCTCCTCGCCCGAGCCGGTGAGGGTGATATTGCCATTGACCATCACATAGCCGCGATGGGCCAGTCTGAGGGCATGGAAGGCGTTCTGCTCGACCAGGAACACAGTCAGCCCCTGGCTGACATTCAGCTCGCGGATGGCCTCGAAAATCTGCCGCACCAGAATGGGGGCGATGCCGAGCGAAGGCTCGTCCAGCAATAGCAGCTTGGGCTCGCCCATCAGGGCGCGGCCGATGGCCAGCATCTGCTGTTCGCCGCCCGACAGGGTGCCGCCGCGCTGGGCATGGCGCTCTTTGAGCACCGGAAACAGGTCATAGACCCGCTTCAGATTGTCGTCGAAATGCTCCGGCGGGGCGATGCCGGCGCCCATCTGCAGGTTTTCCATCACCGTCATGCGGGCAAAGATGCGCCGTCCCTCGGGGGATTGGGCGATGGAGGAACGCATGATCTCATGGGTCGGCATGCGGGTGATATCCACGCCGTCAAAGACGATCCTGCCGGCGCGGGCCTGGGGGGTGCCGCAAATGGTCATCATCAGGGTCGACTTGCCGGCGCCGTTGGCGCCGATCAGGGTGACGATCTCGCCCTTGTTGACATAGATATCGACGCCGCGCAGGGCGATGATCTTGCCATAATAAGTCTCGACGCCCTCAATCTTCAGGAGAGGCTCGCTCATGACGACTCTCCTACAGCTTCGTCATCGACGCCGAGATAGGCGGCGATCACCTTGGGGTCATTGCGGATATGTTCGGGGGTGCCGTCCGAGATCTTCTCGCCATAATCGATCACCACGATATGGTCGGAGATTTCCATCACCACGCTCATATCATGCTCGATCAGCAGGATGGAGATTTGCTCCTCGTCGCGGATTTCCATCAGCAGGGTGTTCAACTCGGCGGATTCGCGCGGGTTGAGGCCCGCAGCGGGCTCATCCAGACACAACAGCTCAGGGCCGGTGCACATGGCGCGGGCGATCTCCAGGCGGCGCTGGGCGCCGTAAGGGAGGTCGCTGGCCGGGTCGTCGGCCCGGTCGACGAGGTCGATCTTTTCCAGCCAGTGGCGGGCCAGCTCGACCGCCTCGCGTTCGGCCTTGCGGAAATGCTTCAGCCCCAGCACCCCGCCAATGGTGTAATAGGAGGCCTTCATCAGCCGGTTGTGCTGGGCGACCATCAGGTTTTCCAGGGTGGTCATATTGCCGAACAGGCGGATATTCTGGAAGGTCCGCGCCACCTTGGCCTTGTGGCAGATCTTGTGGCCGTCCATGCGCTCCAGCAGATAGGCGCCGCCGGCGCGCTGGCTCAGGGTGATCATGCCCTCGGTGGGCTTGTAGAACCCGGTCAGGCAGTTGAACACGGTGGTCTTGCCGGCGCCGTTGGGGCCGATCAGGGCGGTGATGTCGCCGCGGGCGGCGGTGAAGCTGAGATTGTCGATCGCGGTCAGACCGCCGAATTTCATGGTCAGATGATCGACCGTCAGCACCGCATCCGAAGCGATCACTTCGCTGTCGTGAATGGCCTGGCTCATGCGGCGCCCTCCTGCCTGGCGGGACTTCGCCCGGACGGGTTGAGCAGCAGCGACGGGTTGCGGGTCGAAATGAGGCCGCGCGGCTTCCACACCATGATCAGCACCATGGCAAGGCCGAAGATCAGCATGCGGTATTGCTCGAATTCACGGAACACCTCGAAGCCGCCGATCAGCGCCACCGAGGCGATCACCACGCCGATCTGGCTACCCATGCCGCCCAGCACCACGATGGCCAGGATGATGGCGCTTTCGATGAAGGTGAAGGATTCGGGGCTGATAAAGCCCTGGCGGGTGGCGAAGAACGAACCGGCAAAGCCGCCGAACATGGCGCCGATGGCAAAGGCGGTCAGCTTGGTGTTGGTGGTGTTGATGCCAAGCGAGGAACAGGCCACTTCATCCTCGCGCAGGGCCTCCCAGGCGCGGCCGATGGGCAGGTTGCGCAAGCGCAGGGTGACGAAGCTGGTGAACATCGCCAGCACCACGATGATGTAATAGAGGAAGATGATCCGGTGCAGGGACGAATATTCCAGCCCGAAGAAATCAGCGAAGGTGCCTTCGCCGAAACGCTTGAACTCAAGCCCGAAAAAGGTCGGACGCGGAATATTGGAAATCCCGTCCGGGCCGCCGGTGAAGGTGTACCAGTTCAATAGCACCACGCGGATGATCTCGCCGAAGGCCAGGGTGACGATGGCCAGATAATCCCCGCGCAGGCGCAGCACCGGAAAGCCGAGAATAATGCCCCAGGTGGCGGCGAACAGACCGGCCAGAGGCAGGCAGACCCAGAATGACAGCCCCAGATTGGTGGCCAGCAGCGCGAAGGAATAGGCGCCGACCGCATAGAAGGCCACATAGCCCAGATCCAACAGGCCGGCGAAGCCCACCACCACATTCAGCCCCCAGCCGAGCATGACATAGGTCATGATCAGGATGGCCAGATCCATGATGTAGCGGTCGGAGAAGGGGAAGAAGGGAAGGGCGATGGCGAATACGAACAGGAGCGGCGCGGCGATGCGGGTGATTTTGGCCAGGCCGGCGGTGAGCTTGGTGGTGGGTAGAAGGGGCGGCTTGTCCACCCGCATTCGTTTCGACCACCAGAACATGTGCAGCGCCAGACGCCCGAAAAACACCAGGGCGATTGCCGCCGCCGCCAGCCATATGCGCGGCACCAGCACCAGGCCGGTGTTGCGATCGACGATCTGCAGCCCCAGGATCAGCGAGGCGAGCACGAAGGTGAGAAGGGCGGAGATGGCCGCATCCTTCAATGCGGCCTTCATGTCGAAATGTCCGTTTGCTTCGGTATTGCTCATGGGCTTAGACCTTCTCCACTTCGGTGCGACCGAGCAGGCCGGAGGGGAGGAAGATCAGCACCAGGGCCAGCATGGAAAATGCGGCGACATCCTTGTATTCGATCGTGAAATAAGCGGACCAGAAAGTCTCGATCAGGCCGATGATCAGCCCGCCCAGCATGGCGCCGGGCAGGGAGCCGATGCCGCCCAGCACCGCGGCGGTGAAGGCCTTGATGCCCACCACGAAGCCGATATAGAAGTCGATCACGCCATAATAGAGCAGATACATGAACCCGGCGACCGAGGCCAGGGCGGCGCCCATCACGAAGGTCAGGGAAATGGTGCGGTCCACATTGATGCCGAGCAGCGAGGCCATTTTACGGTCCTGCTCGCAGGCGCGCTGGGCGCGCCCCAACGAGGTTTTGGCGATCAGCAGCGAGAAGGCGATCATCAGCACCACGGTGGTGACGATGATCAGAATCTGCATATTGCTCAGATTGACGACGAAATTGGAGTCTTCGAAGAACTTGAACCCGCCGGTGATCACCGGCTGCAGCGGCCGGTTGCGGGCGCCCTGGGTGACCTGCACATAGTTCTGCAGCACGATCGACATGCCGATGGCGGTGATCAGCGGCGCCAGCCGGAATGAGCCGCGCAGGGGCCGGTAAGCGAGCCGCTCCACCGTCCAGCCATAGGCGGCGGTGACGAACATGGAGACGATCAGCACGATCAGCAGGGCCAGAGGCACCCAGGCCAGACCGATGGTCATCAGCCCCATAAAGACAATCAGGGCGACGAAGGTGCCGACCATGAAAATATCGCCATGGGCGAAATTGATCATGCCGATAATGCCGTAAACCATTGTATAACCAATGGCAATCAGGCCGTAGATCGAACCGAGCGCCACTCCGTTGATCAACTGCTGAAGAAAATACTCCATATAAAATTCAGTCCCCTGCTTGCCCACGGCCGCTGAAATGCGGCTCAGAGTTTATTGTTACCGCTGCCGGGGAGCTATTATGAAGCAAATTGATGGGAATCATTCAAGCTGAAAATCCAAATGTGAAAAAAACTTGCAAAACGGAACAAAACGTGTACATTGATGCCGATTGGCGGAACATTTTGATATGAGCACCTTGTGACAGGAACCGAATCATGACCAAGAATGCCCTGAGACTCGTTGATGAGGGACAGATGGATAAAACTAAGGCACTTGATGCGGCATTGAGTCAGATCGAGCGGGCTTTCGGCAAGGGCTCGATTATGAAGCTCGGCAATGATGGCCAGGTGGTCGAGGTGGAATCGATCCAGACCGGTTCGCTGGGGCTGGATATCGCGCTCGGCATTGGCGGTCTGCCCAAGGGGCGGGTGGTCGAGATCTACGGGCCGGAATCGTCGGGCAAGACCACGCTGGCGCTGCATGTGGTGGCCGAGGCGCAAAAGAATGGCGGCGTCTGCGCCTTTGTCGATGCGGAACATGCGCTCGATCCGGTTTATGCCGGCAAGCTCGGGGTCGATGTGCGGGAATTGCTGATTTCCCAGCCCGATACCGGCGAGCAGGCTCTGGAAATCACCGATACGCTGGTGCGCTCCGGCGCCATTGATGTGCTGGTGGTGGATTCGGTCGCCGCGCTGACCCCGCGGGCCGAACTCGAGGGCGAGATGGGCGACAGCCTGCCGGGGCTGCAGGCGCGGTTGATGAGCCAGGCCCTGCGCAAGCTGACCGGTTCGATTTCACGCTCCAACTGCATGGTGATCTTCATCAACCAGATCCGCATGAAAATCGGGGTGATGTTCGGCTCGCCGGAAACCACCACCGGCGGCAATGCACTCAAATTCTATTCCTCGGTGCGGCTCGATATCCGCCGGATCGGCGCGATCAAGGATCGGGACGAGGTGGTCGGCAACCAGACCCGGGTGAAAGTGGTCAAGAACAAGGTGGCGGCGCCTTTCCGCCAGGTCGAGTTCGACATCATGTATGGCGAGGGCATTTCCAAGACCGGCGAAATCCTCGATCTCGGGGTCAAGGCCGGGGTGGTGGAAAAATCGGGCTCCTGGTATTCCTATGACAGCCAGCGCATCGGCCAGGGGCGCAATAATGCCAAGGCCTTTCTGGCGGAAAATCCGGATGTGGCGAATGAGATCGAATCCGCGGTGCGCAAGGATGCGGGGCTGCGCAGCCTGGACATCCTGACCGGGGCCGATGACGGGGCGGACAAGGAAGACCCCTCGGCCGAGATCAGCGCCTGATCGGCGCCGGGGATATAGGGCCGCTTAAAAGGCCGAAATGACATGAGCCGGGGCGTCCTTCATAAGGGGCGCCCCTGGCATGTGCGGCGGCGGGCGCCATGGTCCTTTGTGCTGCTGGACAGGGGCTGGCGGCCCGGCTAAAACACCCTGACAAAATTTGATGAAACCAAGCTGCGGCGAAGATGTCTTGCGGGTGGCGGCAATCGCCGTCATGACCGGCACTTCGCCCGGCATAGTCGCGCACCCTTTCGCGTTTCGGCTTATCCGGCACTCGCCGGGCCGGCGCTCCAGGTGAGAGGACCTTAAGATTGATGGCCGGGTTAAACCAGATACGAACCGCGTTTTTCGACTTTTTCGCCGCCAATGGGCATGAGATTGTCGCCTCCAGCCCGCTGGTGCCGCGCAACGATCCCACCTTGCTGTTCACCAATGCGGGCATGGTGCAGTTCAAGAACGTGTTCACCGGCATCGAAAAACGCCCCTATACCCAGGCGGTCACCTCGCAGAAATGCGTGCGCGCCGGCGGCAAGCATAACGACCTTGAAAATGTCGGCTATACCGCCCGGCACCACACTTTTTTCGAGATGATGGGCAATTTCTCGTTCGGGGACTATTTCAAGGACCGGGCGATCGAGCTGGCCTGGAATCTGGTGACGCGGGAATATGGGCTCGATCCCAAACGCCTGCTGGCCACGGTCTATGCGGAGGATGACGAGGCGTTCGATCTGTGGCGCAAGATCTCCGGCCTGCCGGAGGACCGGATCATCCGCATCGCCACCTCGGATAATTTCTGGTCGATGGGCGATGTGGGGCCGTGCGGGCCGTGCTCGGAAATCTTCTATGACCACGGCGATCATATTCCGGGCGGACCGCCCGGCAGCCCGGATGAGGACGGAGACCGTTTCGTCGAGATCTGGAACCTGGTGTTCATGCAATATGAGCAATTCGCCGGCGGCGGGCGCGAAGCGCTGCCCCATCCCTCGATCGATACCGGCATGGGGCTGGAGCGCATGGCGGCGGTGCTGCAGGGCACTCATGACAATTATGAGACCGACCTGTTCCGCCATCTGATCGCCGCTTCGGAAGAAGCCACCGGCGTGCCGGCGCGCGGCGCGCACAAGGCCAGCCACCGGGTGATCGCCGATCATCTGCGCGCCTCGAGCTTCCTCGTGGCCGAGGGTGTGCTGCCGTCCAATGAAGGGCGCGGCTATGTGCTGCGGCGCATCATGCGCCGGGCGATGCGCCATGGGGAGCTGCTGGGGGTGAAGGAGCCGCTGCTGCACCGGCTGGTGCCGACCCTGATCCAGGAAATGGGCCAGCCCTTTCCGGAACTGGTGCGGGCCAAGGATCTGATCACCGAGACGCTCGAGCTTGAGGAAAGCCGGTTCCGCAAGACCCTGGACCGGGGGCTGAAAATCCTCGATGAGGCCAGCGCCGATTTGCAGGCCGGCGGGCAATTGCCGGGCGATGTGGCGTTCAAGCTCTATGACACTTACGGTTTTCCGTTCGATCTGACCGAGGATGCGCTTCGCGCACGCGAGATCACGGTGGACCGCGAGGGCTTCGATGCGGCGATGGCGCAGCAAAAGGCCGAGGCGCGCGCCGCCTGGGCCGGCAGCGGCCAACAGGCCGATGAGCGGGTGTGGTTCGAGCTGCGCGAGCAGCACGGGGCCAGCGAATTTCTGGGTTATGACACCGAGCAGGCCGAAGGGGTGGTGCTGGCCCTGGTGCAGGACGGCGAAGTTGTTGAGTCGGCGGCGCCCGGCAGCGAGATCGCGGTGGTGACCAACCAGACGCCGTTTTACGGCGAGTCCGGCGGTCAGGCCGGGGATCGCGGGGTGATGAGCGGCGCCGATGGCCTGGTGATCGAAATCGAGGACACCAAGAAAAAGGCCGGCGATCTGTTCGTGCATATGGGCCGGGTCAAATCCGGCACGGCGGCGACCGGCGCGGCGGTGCAGATGAGCGTCGATCACCAGCGCCGCACCGCGACGCGGGCCAATCATTCGGCGACCCATATCCTGCACGAGGCGCTGCGCCAGGTGCTGGGCGAGCATGTGGTGCAGAAGGGCTCCAGCGTCGGGCCGGACCGGCTGCGGTTCGATTTCAGCCATCCCAAGGCGATGAGCGAGGAAGACATCGCCCGGGTCGAGGCGATCGCCAACCGGATCGTGCTGCAGAATTCCGGGGTCGAGACCCGGCTGATGGAAGTGGATGATGCGATCAAGGCCGGGGCGCTGGCCCTGTTCGGCGAAAAATACGGCGAGGAAGTGCGCGTGGTGTCGATGGGGCTAGAGGAGCGCGAGCAGGCGGCGCCCTATTCGGTCGAGCTGTGCGGCGGCACCCATGTGGGGCGCACCGGCGATATCGGCCTGATCAAGATCGCCGCCGAATCGGCGGTGGCGGCCGGGGTGCGGCGCATCGAGGCGCTGACCGGCGAGGGGGCCAAGGGCTATCTGGACCAGCAGGATCATATGCTGCGCCGCGCCGCCCATGAACTGAAAACCACCCCGGCTCAGGTGATCGAGCGGCTGGAAGCGTTGCTGGCCGAGCGCAAGACCATGGAGCGCGAGCTGTCCGAGGCCAGGCGCAAGCTGGCCTTTGCCGGCGATGGGGGCGGCGAGACGGCCTCGCCGATCCGCCAGATTGGCGATGTGAAAGTGATCGCCCGCGCGGTCAGCGGCATCCAGCCCAAGGATCTGCGCAGCCTGGTGGATGAGGGCAAAAAGCAGATCGGCTCCGGCGTGGTGGCGATTGTCGGGGTCACGGAAGAAGGCAAGGCGGGGATCGCGGTCGGCGTTACCAAGGA
>PKTQ01000045.1 GCA_002869085.1 Hyphomicrobiales bacterium
TCGGGCTATCGCAACCTGAAGCCCAATCAGCATGAGGGGCTGCTCTATCGTTTCTCGCGCCGCATCATCGTCAATGCCGCTTCGCTGAAAGACAATATCATCGAATGGCACCGCATTCCGCCCAACCGGGTGGCGGTGGTGCCCAACGGGGTGGACGGGGCGCATTTCAGGCCCCCGGCCGCTGAGCCGGACGCGCCGGACGCGCCGGACGCGCCGGAGCAGGAGCTGATCCTGTGCATTGCGCGCCGGGTCCCGCAGAAGAACCTGCCGATGCTGCTTGGCGCGTTCGAGCGGGTTGTGGAGGCGCGGCCCGGGGCGCGGCTACGAATCGTCGGCAATGGGCCGGTGCCATTGGCGGCGCATCCCAATGTGGAGCTGATGGCGGCGAGCCGGGATATCCGCCCGCATCTGGCCGCCGCTTCGATATTCGCGCTCAGCAGCATCGATGAGGGCTCTCCCAATGTGATCATCGAGGCGATGGCCGCCGGCCTGCCGGTGGCGGCGACCGCGGTGGGCGGGGTGCCGGAACTGGTTTCGGACGGCAAGACCGGCCTGCTGACGCCGCCGGGCGATGAGAAAGCCCTGGCCGCCGCGCTGATGCGCCTGCTGGAGGATGGGGATTTACGCCGGGCGATGGGCGAGGCCGGGCGCCGGCGGGCGCTCGATGAGTTTTCGATCGAGGCCATGGTGCGCCGCACCGAGCAGGTGCTGCTGGCTGCGCGCGGGGGAGCGGCATGAGGCTGCGGGCGCCGGGCGGCGGCGCGGCAAGATTTCCCATGTCCCGGGCTGGTGCCGGTGTCGATGGCGCATTATAACACCCTGGCGGCGCGGCCGCGGGATTCGCGTCTTGAGTGTTCGGCCACCGGGCGGGACGGGGGCGTTGAGATGCGGCCTTGGCGCGCAGTGCCGGGGGAGGCGATCGAGCGGATATTCGGGCAAGCCCGGTCGGGGCGCTGACGGGATTGAGATGAAAGTAGTGTATGATGCATATTGAAAAACGCGTTCTGGTGACCGGAGGGGCCGGATTTCTGGGCTCGCATCTGTGCGAGCGCCTGCTCGAGGCCGGGGCGCATGTGATCTGTGTCGATAATTTTTTCACCGGCACAAGACACAATGTCCGGAATCTAGCGGAAAATTTCGACTTCGAGCTCATGCGCCACGACATCACCTTTCCGCTCTATGTGGAAGTGGACGAGATTTACAATCTGGCCTGTCCGGCCTCGCCGATCCACTATCAGCACGATCCGGTGCAGACCACCAAGACCAGCGTGCATGGGGCGATCAACATGCTGGGCCTGGCCAAGCGCGTGGACGCCAAAATCCTGCAGGCCTCGACCTCGGAAGTTTACGGCGACCCGTCGGTGCATCCGCAGACCGAGGATTATTGGGGCAATGTCAATCCGACCGGCATCCGCTCCTGCTATGACGAGGGCAAACGCTGCGCCGAGACCCTGTTTTTCGATTATTGGCGCCAGCATGAGTTGCGGATCAAGGTGGCTCGGATTTTCAACACCTATGGGCCGCGCATGCATCCCAATGACGGACGGGTGGTGTCGAATTTCATCGTGCGGGCGCTGCAGGGGCGCGATCTGGAACTCTATGGGGACGGATCGCAGACCCGCTCCTTCTGCTATGTGGATGATATGGTCGCCGGGCTGATGGCGCTGATGGACACGCCGGATGGGCGAACAGGCCCCTATAATCTTGGCAATCCGCATGAGATCACCGTGCAGGAGCTGGCCGAGACGGTGATCGAGCTGACCGGCTCGAAATCGCGCATCAACCGCAAGCCGCTGCCCCAGGACGACCCGGTCCGACGCTGCCCGGATATCTCAAAAAGCCGGGAGCATCTGTCCTGGTCGCCGCAGATGCGGCTGCGGGAGGGGCTGACCCGCACCATCGCCCATTTCGAGCAATTGCTGCAACAGCCGCAAATGTCCGGATTCGAGGCCTAACGGCCATAACAGGATTAAAGGCCAATTGATCGTGCAGCCTGTTTCCGGCTGCGACAATTTACTTTATGCGCGAAGCAAGGCAATTCAGGAACAATGGCCGTCCGGAGGTTGAGTTGGCATGGTAGTCTATGTAAGAGTTCTGGTTGCTTCGAGTTCTCCCAGGCGACGGTAAATGGGCGCAAAAGACAATCCTGATATGCCTGAATCCCAAAAAATCGATATCGTCGGATATTCATGCCGCTTGCCCGGGGCCGGGTCGGTTTCGGCGTTCTGGGATGTGCTGAGAGAGGGGCGCTTCACGGTCAGTGAAATCCCGCCTGACCGCTGGTCGGCGCAGCGCTTCAAACATCCGCGTTTCGGCGAGAAGGGCAAGAGCTATAGCTTTGCCGCCGGCGTCGTGGACAATGTGTTCGACTTCGATCCGGAAGTGTTCGGCATCTCGCCGCGCGAAGCGGAGCAGATGGACCCGCAGCAGCGCTTGCTACTGGAAGTGGTGCGCGAGGCGCTGGAGGCCGCCGCTCTGGCGCCGATACAGCTTGCGGGCAGCAATACGGGGGTGTTCGTCGGCACCTCGGGGCTCGACTATTCCAATCGCTACATGCAGGACATGGCTGTGGCGGACGGCTATTTCATGACCGGCAACACCCTGTCGATCATCTCCAACCGCATCTCGCATGTGTTCGACCTGCACGGGCCGAGCTTCACGGTGGACACCGCCTGTTCCTCTTCGCTGGTGGCGATGCACCAGGCGGTGCGGGCGCTGGAGGCCGGCGAGTGCGATATCGCCATTGTGGGCGGGGTCAATCTGCTGCTGACGCCCTATCCCTTTGTCGGATTTTCGGCGGCCACCATGCTGTCGCCGATGGGGCAGTGCCGGGCTTTCGATACGGCGGCGGAGGGCTATGTGCGCGCCGAGGGCGCGGCGGCGTTTGTGCTGTGCCGCGCGGGCAAGACGGCTGAATATCATTTGTGCCCGCAGGCGCGTATTGCCGGCTCGGGCATCAATTCCGACGGGCGCACCCCCGGTATATCGCTGCCCTCGGCGGAATATCAGACCCGCCTGTTGCAGCAGGTCTATGACGAAACCGGCATTCAGCCGGACGAGCTGGCCTTTATCGAAGCCCATGGCACCGGCACGCGGGTCGGGGACCCGGCCGAGGCGCAATCGCTGGGCACGGTGCTGGGGCAGAAGCGCCGGCGTCGCTTGCCGATCGGCTCGGTGAAAACCAATATCGGCCATCTGGAGCCGGCTTCCGGTCTGGCCGGGGTGCTGAAGGCTTGCCTCGCGCTGAAGCATGACCTTTTGCCCGCTTCGCTGCATTTTGAAAACCCGAACCCCGATATCGACTTCGAGGCGCTGAATCTTCAGGTGGCGGGCGAGGCGACGGCGCTGGCGCCCCGCAAGGCGGGTCCGCGCTATGCCGGTATTAATTCCTTCGGGTTCGGTGGCACCAATGCCCATGTCATCATTGCCGATCCGGATCTGCCGCCCGCGCCTGCACCGGCCTATCGCAAGGGGCAGGGGGGTGTGCTGCTGCTGAGCGCCAGAACCGAGGCCGCGCTTTCGGACATGGCCGCGAATTATGCCGCCGGTCTCGGCGAGGATCGTTTCGGGGCCGGCAATCCGGACGAGCTGGCGGCGCAAATCCTCACCCAGAGCGATCCGATGGAGCAGGGGCTGGCGGTTCTGGGCGAAAGCGCGGCCGAATGGCAGGCCGGGCTGGAGGACTTTCTCGCCGGCCGCAAGGCCCCGCAGGTGATCGCCGGGGCGCGCGGGGCTTTTGAAATGCCGGTGCTGTTCGCCTATTCCGGCAATGGTGCGCAATGGGCCGGCATGGGACGCATCGCCTATCACCGCAATGCGGCGTTCCGCCAGCGCTTCGATGAGATCAGCGCACAGTTCGAAGTTCTGGCCGGGTGGTCGCTGATCGAGGCGCTGAACGATGATGAGATGGACGAGAAGATGGCCAGCGCCGTCTTCGTGCAGCCGATGCTGTTTGCCTGCCAGGCGGCTCTGACCGCCGGGCTGAAGGCGCTGGGGCTGCACCCGGCGGCGGTGATGGGCCACAGCGTCGGTGAGGTGGCGGCGGCCGAGGCCTGCGGCGCGCTCAGCCTTGAAGATGCGCTCAATGTGATCCACAAGCGCTCGGTGCATCAGGAAATCGCCCGGGGCACCGGCACCATGGCGGCAATCCTGTTGTCGGCCGAGGAAACCCGCGCCGCCATTGACGAGTCCGGGTTCGATGCGGTGGAGATTGCCGCTGTCAACAGCCCGCGCTCGGTGACCATTTCCGGGCCGGAAGAGCAGGTCCAGGGTTTTGTGCGCCACGCCCGCAAGAAGCGCATTGCCGGCCGCCTGATCAAGCTCGATTACCCGTTCCACAGCGCGCTGATCGAAGCGGTGCGCGACCCGCTGCTGGCGGATCTGACCGGGCTGACGCCCCGGGACGGGGATATCGCCTTCATTTCCTCGGTCACAGGCACGGTGATGCCGGGCAGCCGCCTCGATGGGCAATATTGGTGGTCCAATGTGCGCCAGCCCGTGCGTTTTGCCGATGCGGTGTTCGCGGCGGCGCAACAAGAGGCGATGCTCTATCTGGAAATCGGCCCGCGCCCGGTGCTGACCACCTATATCAAGGACACGCTCGGCGCCGGCGGCCATCACGGCCCGGTGCTCAAATCGCTCGACGCCTCGGACAGTCCGGATATCGACCCGGTGCTGGCCTCGGCCGCCCGCACTCTGGTGCATGGGGGGCGGATGGAGCTGGCGGCGGTGTTCGGCAGCGATCCGGGGCGCAATGGCGGCCTGCCGCATTATCCCTGGCAGCGCAAAACCTTCCGCCTGCCGCATACCATGGAGAGTGCCTCGCCGCTCTCCCCCGATGACG
>PKTQ01000316.1 GCA_002869085.1 Hyphomicrobiales bacterium
GCCCGGAACAGGGCGTTCACCGCCCCGGCCTGCTCCGAGGGGCTTGCCGCCGCCCCGAAATGATGCCCATAAAGCGCCTCGTAATAATCGGCGATGCCGTTCGCCGCCGAAATTTGGGCATGGTCCGGCCCGGCCGGCGTGAGGCGCTTGTCGCTGCGCGCCGCGTTGAAATAATGGCCCTGGTTCTCCAGCCGTTGCAGCAGGTCCTTCTGCACATATAAAAGCCCCTGATGCGGGCCGAAGGTCTTGTAAAGCGACATCAGATAGACATCGACCCCCAGCGCGCCGATATCCGGCAGGCCGTGCGGCGCATAGGAGACCCCGTCCGCCACCAGCAGCGCCCCCGCCTGATGGGCTTTTGCCGCCGCCGCCGCCACATCGTTGAATTGGGCCACGATATTCGAGCAATGGGGCATGGTTATCAGCCGGGTGCGCGGGGTGATCAGGCGGTCGAGCGCATCAGGGTCGAGCGCGCCGCTCTGCGCGTCCACCCGCCATTCCCGGATCACCATGCCGTCCCGCTCCAGCCGCCGCCACACCCCGCTATTGGCCTCGTGGTCCTGATTGGTGACGATGATCTCATCGCCCGGTTTTAAGAGCGTGCGGAAGGCCTGGGCCAGCACGTAAGTGTTCTGCGAGGTCGAGGGGCCGAAGCTGATTTCGTCCACCTCCACATTCACCAGCGCCGCCAGCCGCGCCCGCGCCTGGTCCATTTCCTCCCCGGCCCGCTTCGAGGCCGGAAACCCCCCATAGGGCTGCACTTTGGTTTCCCGGTAATAGCGGCACAGCCGCTCCAACACCTGCGTGCAGCAATAGGAGCCGCCGGCATTTTCAAAAAACCCCCAGCCCCGCAGATTGTCCTGCTCAAAGGCCGGAAATTGGGTGCGGACGAATTCGAGATCGAGCTGGGTCATGGGGCGGGGCTCCTCTGTGTGGGCGCTGGCGGGCATGGGCCGGGATGGAAACAAAGCCGGACAAGGCTTGTTATCGGGACAGAAGATGCTACCAAGGATTCGAGGTTCGGTCAGGAAAAAAAGGGATAAGACATGAAGGTTTCCGAAGCCATTGCCAGCCGCATCAGTTGCCGCGCCTTTCTGCCCGATCCCATCCCCGAAAAGACCGTGCGCGAGATTCTCGACCGGGCGCGGCGCGCCCCCTCGGGCGGCAATCTGCAGCCCTGGCATTGCCATGCGGTCACCGGCCCGGCTTTGAAGGCGCTACTGGCCGATGTCAGGGCGCAGATGGAACTGACCCCGCGCGGCGAGCCGGGCGAGTTCCGGGTCTATCCTGAAGGATTGTCGGGCCCCTATGAGGCCCGGCGCTTCAAATGCGGCGAGGATCTTTACCGCACCATCGGCGTTGCCCGGGACGACAAGCCGGGGCGGGTGCGCCAGTTCCGGCGTAATTTCGAGCTCTTTGGCGCGCCGGTGGCCCTGTTCATCTATATCGACCGCCGGATGGGCCCGCCGCAATGGGCCGATATTGGCATGTTTTTGCAGAACATCTTTCTGCTGGCCCGCGAACAGGGCCTGCATAGCTGCCCGCAGGAGGCCTGGGCCCAGTGGCACGGCCTCATCGCCGCCCATCTCAAGCCCCCGGCCGAACATATGCTGTTTTGCGGGGTGGCGCTGGGGCGCATGGATGAAAGCGCCCCGGTCAATAGCCTGCGCACCGACCGGGCCGGGCTGGACGAGATCGCCCGCTTCCACGGCTTTGGGTGATCCGCGCCGGCTCACAATAACGTGACAATATATTGCCAAACTTGAGTGCCGGGCCGATGCGCTCTAGACTTGCCCCATAAGCGGCGGGCGCATCTCCCGCCGCTCATCCGGGGCTCACATGTCGCAATAACAAAAGCAAGCGGCGCCCGGTTCGCGAGATATGCCGCCGCACCATCCCATCAGGATCACCCGGCGGCAGCCGCGCTCCGCCTTTGCTTTGAACCTTTGTCCGTCTCGCTGCGACTAACCCATCAGGAGATTTCCTGATCAGCGGGAGATAGGCAAGCAAAGGAGACCTGAAAATGCACAAATTGAAATTGCTCGGAATAAGCGCCGCGATGATGCTGGCCGCATCGAGCGGCGCCGAGGCCAGAAACAACATCGTGTTCGTCATCGACTCGTCCGGCTCCATGTGGGGCCAGTTGAACGGCATCGCCAAAATGACCACCGCCAAGACGGTGCTGCCGCGCCTGCTCGGCGATTTGCCGCCCACCACCAATGTCGGCATCATGGCCTATGGCCACCGCTTCAAGGGCTCGTGCCAGGATGTGGAGGTGATGGCCCATATCGGCCCGCGCAACCCCTATATCACCAATGCGGCGGTCAACCGGCTGACCCCGCTCGGCAAGACCCCGATCGCCTATGCCCTTGGCCAGACCGCCGGCATGTTCCGCTACACCGCGCCGGGCGACACCAATCACATCGTGCTGATTTCCGACGGCATCGAGACCTGCGGCGGCGATCCCTGCGCGGTGGCCGGCTGGCTGGCGCAGCAGAACATCCACGTCAAAGTGCATGTGGTCGGCTTCGACATCGCCCCCAAGGACAGGGCGCAGCTGCAATGCATCGCCGCCAATGGCCGCGGCTATTATTTCCCCGCCAACAGCACCAGCGGTTTTCAATATGCGGTGCAAGAAGCGGTGAGGGTGGCGACAGCCCCGCCTCCGCCCCCGCCGCCGCCGCCCGCGCCTGTGGTCAAGGCCCCGCCGCCTCCGCCGCCGCCCGCGCCGGTGGTGAAGACCGCCCCGCCGCCCCCGCCGCCGCCCGCTCCGGTCGCGGCCCCCCCGAAACCGGCCCTGCTGTTCTTCGATGATTTCAAGGGTGACGCGCTTGCCGCTCACTGGACGGTGCAGAACCCGGACAAGGATGCCTATCTGGTTGAAAACGGTGAATTGCTCAGCATCGCCAGCGGCGGCGCCGTGCTGGAGAAGGGCGATGTGGTCAATCTGTTCAAGCTGAACACCCCCCTGCCCAAGGGCGACTGGGTGGCCACCATCAAGTTCCGCATGCCCTATCAGACCGGCCGCGAAACCCCGTTCCTGGCGCTTTACGACAATAAGGACAACCATCTTGCGGTCATGTCCAACGCCTGGAGCTATTACGAGCACACCCGTGGCTCGCGGCTCTACCTGACGGCGCAAAAGCTGCTGAAGGGCAAGAAGACCAGCTTCAACAAGGTGATCTGGGGCGGCGCCAGCGGCAAGCCGTTCAAGATGACCGAAGTGCCCAACCCGTTCATCCTGCGCCTGACCAAGAAGGGCCGCTCCTATTACCCGGCGGTCGGCATCAATGCGGGCGGCGAGATGACCTGGACCCAGCATGACAAGATCAGCATGCTGCGCGCCAAGGGCAATCTGGCCTTCGGCATCTACCAGTCCCGCAAGGTGAAGGGCGAGACCCCGCTCTATGTGGACTGGGTCAAGATCGAAAGCCTGCCGCAATGAGCCGGTCCGCAACACCCCGCATCAATTCCGGCTGCCAAATGGCAGTCGGAAAAACCACCCCCGCAATGAACCTTATTCCGCCGCGCCGCGTCATACGGAACAGCGCCGTGCAAAGCGCTTGCATCGGCAGGACAACAGACAAGGAGACAATCATGAAAACCATCACCACCACCGCTTTCGCCCTCGCCCTGCTGCTGGGCGCCACCGGCGCCCAGGCCGGCACCCAGATCTTTTTCGATGATTTCAACGGCGACAAGCTGGCCGATCATTGGGAGGTGATCAATGAGGACGCCGACGCCTATATCGTCGAGGACGGCGCGCTACTTTCCATCGCCACCGGCGGCGGCGGCCTGTCCACCGGCAAGGTCGCCAACATCTTCCGCCTCAAGCAGAAACTGCCCAAGGGCGACTGGGTGGCGTCGATCAAATATACCATGCCCTATCAGACCGGCCGCGAGACCCCGTTTTTCGGCCTTTACGGCGACAAGGACAATTACATCACCGGTCACGCCAATGCCTGGAGCTATTACGAGCACACCCGCGGCTCGCGTCTCTTCCTGAGCTCCAACAAGACCCTGAAGGGCAAGAACACCAGTTTCAGCAGGGTGATCTGGGGCGGCGCCGGCGGCAAGCCCTTCACCGCCGAGGAGGCGCCCAATCCCTTCGTGCTGAAAATCACCAAAAAGGGCCGCAGCTACACCGCCTCGGTGCAGTTCCGCCAGGGCGCCGAATCGACCGAGGTCGAGGATGCCGCCATCACCGTGCTGCGCGAGCCGGGCAGCCTGGCCTTCGGCATCTACCAATCCACCAAGGTGAAGGGCGAAACCCCGATAAGCGTTGACTGGGTGAAGATCGAAAGCGCTGATTGAGGCAGCCACACCTGGCCCAACGCATCAGCGCCCGGAGTTTCGGCTCCGGGCGTTGTCTTTTGGGCGAGGGGAGGGGGCGGCTAAACCAGCCGGCTCTGCATCACCGCCGCGCGGATGAAATCGGCAAACAGCGGATGCGGCTCGCGCGGGCGCGATTTCAGCTCCGGATGGAACTGCACCCCGATATACCAAAGATGCCCCGGCAGCTCGACGATCTCCGGCAGCAGCCCGTCCGGCGACACGCCGGAGAACAGCAGCCCCACATCCTCCAACTGCTTGCGGAATGACATATTGACCTCATAGCGGTGCCGGTGGCGCTCGAACACTTTATCGGTGCCGTAGATTTCCGCCACCTGCGAGCCGGGGGTTAGCCTGGCTTCATAGGCGCCGAGGCGCATGGTGCCGCCCAGATCGCCGTCGGCGGCGCGCATCTCGAGCTCATTGCCCTTCATCCATTCGGTCATCAGACCCACCAGCGCCACTTCCGGCGTGCCGAGCTCGGTCGAGCCGGCGCCTGTGATGCCGGCCATGTTGCGGGCCGCCTCGATAATCGCCATCTGCATGCCGAGGCAGATGCCGAAATAGGGAATCTCCCGCGTGCGGGCGAAATGGGCGGCGGCGATCTTGCCCTCGGTGCCGCGCTCGCCGAAGCCGCCCGGCACCAATATGCCGTTCACCCGCTCCAGATAGGGCGCCGGATCCTCGGTTTCGAAAATCTCCGACTCGATCCATTCCAGATTGACCCGCACATTATTGGCGATGCCGCCATGGGTCAGGGCCTCGCTGAGCGACTTATAGGCATCGAGCAGCCCGGTATATTTGCCGGCGATGGCGATGGTGACCTCGCCTTCGGGCTCACGCACCCGCTTGACGATATTGGCCCAGTCAGCTAGGTCCGGCGGCCCCGCCTCGAGCCTGAACACCCGCAACACCTCATCGTCCAGCCCTTCGGCGTGATAGCTTTGCGGCACCGCATAGATGGTATTGACGTCGAGCGCCGGGATCACCGCTTCGCGCCGCACATTGCAAAAAAGGGCGATCTTGCGCCGCTCCTCCTCGGGGATCGGCCGGTCGGCCCGCACCATCAGGATGTCCGGCTGGATGCCGATCGAGCGCAATTCCTTCACCGAATGCTGGGTCGGCTTGGTCTTCAACTCGCCGGCGCTGGGGATATAGGGCAGCAGGGTCAGGTGGATATAGCACACAGTGCCGCGCGGCAGATCATTGCCGAGCTGGCGGATCGCCTCGAAAAACGGCAGCGCTTCAATGTCGCCGACCGTGCCGCCGATCTCGCACAGCACGAAATCCACCCCCTCATTGCCGTCCAGGATGAACTCCTTCAGGGCATTGGTCACATGGGGGATCACCTGCACCGTGGCGCCGAGATATTCGCCGCGCCGCTCCTTGGCGATAATGTCCTGATAGAGCCGTCCGGTGGTGATGTTGTCGGCCTGGCTGCAGGGGCGTCCGGTGAACCGCTCGTAATGGCCGAGATCGAGATCGGTCTCGGCCCCGTCATCGGTCACATAGACTTCGCCGTGTTGATAGGGGCTCATAGTGCCCGGATCGACATTGAGATAGGGGTCGAGTTTCCGCAATCTCACGGAATACCCGCGCGCCTGCAACAGCGCCCCCAATGCGGCGGAAGCCAGCCCTTTGCCAAGAGATGAGACCACGCCGCCAGTGATGAAAATATATCGCGCCATGGGCCTGCAGAATACATGATTCCGGTCAGAACCGAAGCGGCTTTTTGTGATTTGCGCCGAATTTATTTCGCCAGCGCGCTTACGCCGCACCGGCCGGCTGGCCCGGAATATGCAGAGCCCCGGTGGCATTGCCGCGATCATGGCGAAATTCGCCGCCCGCAGTGCCGAAAAAGAACATTTGCGCCGCCGATGTGCCGAAATGACTATGAGGAGACAGATATGCCGAGACAACAGCCCCGCAGCGCCGCCGCCAACCCCGCCTTTCCCGCCTGGCAGATCCTGCTGCTGGCCTCGGCCCTGCCCGCCGCCGGGCTGATGGTCTGGCTGCTCGGCCTGCTGAATTAATCACGATTTCAAGAGCTTGCAAAGGCGAAAGGGCGCCTGCCTCCGCCTGCCGTTATCTTCGGGTGACCGGCGGGCGGGGGCCTATGCACACCGCGCCGGCGCCGCGCCGGCCTTCATGTTCAAGCCAGGGCGGGAACGCCGAACAGATAGGGATGGGCCAGCAGCACCGCCCCATAGAGCGCCGCCCCGGCAACCGCCTGTATCAAAGTATTGCTCCACCGCCCCTGAGGTGCGGGTTTGGCCGCTCCGCGCCGGCCGGTGAGGATCATCATCAGCACCGAAAATACGGCAAAAGTGCCGAACAGCATCATGCTGGCCATATCGCCATTGGCCGTAAGGTGCGCGATGGCCCAGATCAGCACCCCCATCAGCATCGGATGCGGGACATATTGGCGCACCAGCGTCGGCCCGTGCGCGGTGGCCAGCAGCACAAAGGCCACCAGCACCAGCAGCCAGGCCAGATGCCGCCCCCAGAGCGGCGGCTCCCACACCGGCTCGAAAGGCGCGATGCTCTTGCCGTAAATGATCAGCCCCATGCAGAGGATGACCAGCACGCCGAAACCGGCCTGATACAGCCGTTCCTTGCCCGGCCGGGCCAGCAGGCCGCGCAGGGAAGGGGTGGCGGTGAAGATATGAATGAGAACGAACAGGATGAGTCCGGTAAGCAGAACGGTCATGAGGCCTTTATCCGACACTGATTTGATTTGGGGGGCTAGGGTCCTGACCCTAACATGAATATTTGAGTTGACGGCGTCAACAGCAAGCTTAACGCCGCCCGGGGAATCGCTTATGCTTGGTGGGTCGGGCGATAAAGGGGCATTATGGGCAAGACATCGTATCACCACGGCAATCTGCGTGCCGCGCTGCTGGCCGGCGCCGGAGACCTGCTGGAGGAGAAGGGGCCGGCGCAGCTCAGCCTGCGCGAGGCGGCCCGCCGCGCCGGCGTGTCGCAGACCGCGCCCTATCGCCATTTCGACAGCCGCGAGGCCCTGCTCGCCGCTCTGGCCGCCAAGGCCTATCATGATCTGGCCACCGCCCTGAACGACGCCTGCAAATCCGCTGCCGGCGCCCCCGCGACGCTGCATGCTCTTGGCGCCGCCTATGTGGATTTCGCGGTTGAGAACCCGCAGAAATTCCGCCTGATGTTCGGCCCCGACATCACCATGATGGAAGAGTGGGAGGACACCAGGGCCGCCAGCGCCGACGTGCAGAACATCATCGAGACCACGGTGGGCGATTATCTCGAGGCCCGCCGCATCCGGCTGAAGACCCCGTTGGTGCCGGTGGCCAGCGCCTGGTCTTTGATTCACGGCCTGGCCATGCTTATGATCGAACAGCGCCTGGGCGAGATGTCCGATGAGGACCGCAGCGCCCTGGTTGCGTCGGTAACCGGATTTTTTGTCACCGGCGGTTAAGGCCCAGCCCTGCGCCCGCCCGCCGGGAAAGTGAGGACCCATGCCCCTTCGCCTGTTGCTCTCAGCCCTCCTGTGCCTGCTGCCCCTCGCCGCCGCCGCCAATGATTCCTCGGCCCGGCTCGAAGCCGGCGGCCTGCGTCTGATCGAGGAAAAGGACATCGTCATGGAACGGGAGGACCTTTATATCTCGCGCAAGCAGGTGCATGTGGAATATCTGTTCCGCAACACCGCTGCCGCCGACAAGACCATCGTGGTCGCCTTTCCGCTGCCGCTGGTGAAAACCGCCGAGCTTTATGACAGCAGTGTCGGGGTTCAGTCGCAGAACCCGGTCAATTTCGTTGATTTCAAAGTCTGGGCTGATGGCAAGCAAATCATGCCGAAACAGGATGTGCGCGCCTGGCTGAACGGCAAGGACATCACCGCCCTGTTGCTGAGGCATCGGATTCCGCCCAGCGTGTTCGACCCCAAATTCTACGACAGCATGCGCAACCTGCCGCCGGCCAGCCTGCAGGCCCTCAAGGCCGCCGGGGCGATCGGCCCCGATTCCACCGCCCAGGAGGCCTATCCGCGCTGGTCCTATCAGGTCGGTTACTATTGGAGCCAGACCTTCCCCGCCGGCCGCCCCGTCAAATTCGTCCACACCTACAAGCCGGTGGTCGGCACGAGCGTCGGCATGGTCGATTACATGCTGTCCGAGCCCAAAGAGATGAGCCGGGTGGCCCAGGATTATTGTATGGACCTGCCGTTCCAGAACCGGCTGCGGGCCATGCAGGCCGCCAAGCCCGGCCAGGGGGTGATCATGTCGCACGAACTGGGCTATATCCTGACCACCGCCAAAAACTGGCGCGGGCCGATCGGCAGCTTCCGGCTGATCATCGATGCGGGCGAAAATGAAATCATGTCCACCTGCGTGCCGGGGCTGGAACAGACCGGCCCGAGGCGCTGGAGCGTCCAGCAGCAGAATTACCGTCCCGAGCGCGACATCACGATTTTCTACGCCAGCAGCCCGGAATCCTGAGTCGCGGGCCTTGCGCCCCTACCACAATTTGACCGGCTTGCCCTCTTCGCGCAGCATGTCGCCGCGCGCCTGCACGAAACGCTGGAACGGCATGGTCTCATATTTGCCGCTCTGCACATATTCGAACATCGACAGGAAGTGGAACGGCTTGAAATAGCCCGGCATGCGCATCACTTCCAGATCCTTGCCGCTCTTGCCCTCGGGGATCTTGGCAAGCTGGGGAAAGAAGCAGATGGTCGGGGTGAAATTGACGTTCCAGCGCCGCGCCAGCTCGCGCTCGCCCATTTCCTTGCCGTCGAAATCGGTCGCCTTGCGCGGACCCCACAGATCGAGCTGCAGCACCGTGAAATTGGCCTTGATATAGTCGCGGATCTGCGGGATCGCCAGATTGACCTTGTGCATCTCGCGGCAATAGGGGCAGCCATTTTGCTCCCACAGCACCGCCAGATGCTTTTTCTCGCCCGCCGCTTCCATGGCGTCATCGCCTAAGTTTAGAAACGTGTCCGCGAACCAGTCCTGTGTATAAAGCCCGTCATCGCCCTTAGCCGGCTCACCGCCTGCCGGCGCCTCCGAGCCCCGCGCCGCGCCCGCGCCGATCAGGGGCAGCGCCGCCGCCCCGGCCAGAATTGCGTGAAATCCGCGCCGTGAAATGTTCATGCCGTCCTCATCATGCCTGTTCTGATTGGCTTGAGTATAGCCTGAAAACCCCGCTCCCGCGCGGTGATCAGCAAAATGTTACTTCACGATGATCACATGCAATCGCCTCGGCCCATGCGCGCCCAGCAATATGGTCTGCTCGATATCGCCGGTGCGCGAAGGCCCGGAGACATAATTCACCGTGCGCGGCGGCCCGTCCGCAAACGCCGCGCGCAGCGCGTCCCAGCCATCCTCATAAGAACCCATCACCTGATCCGCCCGCAGCACGATGATGTGATTATCGGGCATGAAATTGAGGCTGGTCGGATTGTCCGGCCCCGATGTCAGCACCAGCGTGCCGGATTCGGCCACCGCGGCAAACGCCATCGAACAGGCGCTTTCAAGCTCGGCGTTGGCGCGGCCATGGCGCAATTCGAGATTTGCCCCGCCCCAGTCGAGCCCGGCCAGGGCGGCGTCGTCGCCCATGCCGAGCCGGGGCGCCAGATTGTGCCGGCGCAGATAATCGGCGATCTCGGCCGGCACCGCCCCCAGCGCATCGAGCTCGCGCACACTGGCCGACTGGCCCTCGAGAATCTGCCGCAGCAGGGCGATGCGCCCGGCTTTGTCCTGCTGGCCGCGCGCCGGCACTGTGCCGCGCGCGTGCGCGCCAAGGTGTGCCTCGACCCGGGCCGCGCGGGCAGGCTCGTCCTCGCCCGCCGCCGCATGGGCCCTGATCCGGGCCAGAATGTTCTCGCGCCCGCTCATTTGCGCCGCCCCGCTTTCCATTGCGCCAGGAAGCTCTGCCCCTGCGGCGCCGGCAAATCGCGGTGCTTCGTCCAGGCGCCCATCAGCGGCAACCGGCCGATCCGCCCCTTGCGCCCGCCGAGCAGCGCCAGCAGCCGGATCGCCGCCCCGGTCACCAATTGGTAGGCGCGGGGGCACGCCGCCAGGGCCGCCCACAGTTTCAGCGCCGGCTTGGCGCCGGCCAGCGGCGGCTTGGCCGCGAAATCGCGCGCCCGCCAGCGCCGCAGCATGTCCGGCAGCGCGATCCGCTCCGGGCACACCGCCTCGCAGCGCCCGCACAAAGTGCAGGCATAGGGCAGGTGGGCCGCTTCCTGCACCCCCTGCAGCAGCGGCGTCAGCACCGAGCCCATCGGCCCGGGATAGACCGAGCCATAGGCATGGCCGCCCACATGCTGGTAGATCGGGCAGTGATTGAGACAGGCGCCGCAGCGTATGCAGCGCAGCATGTCCTGAAACGGCCCTCCCAGCACCGAGGAGCGGCCATTGTCGAGCAGCACCACATGAAACTCTTGCGGCCCGTCCGGGTCGCCCTCGCGGCGCGGTCCGGCGGAAAAGGTGGTGTAGGTGCTGATCTCCTGGCCGGTGGCCGAGCGGGCCAGCACCCGGATCAGCGTGCTCGCATCCTCCAGCGTCGGCACCGCCTTTTCGATGCTCGCCATCACGATATGGACTTTCGGCAGGGTCTGGGTCAGATCGCCATTGCCCTCATTGGTCACGATCACCGTCTGCCCGGTCTCGGCAATCAGGAAATTGGCGCCGGTAATGCCCACATCCGCCGAGATGAACGCCTGGCGCAGCACCTGCCGGGCCTCGGCCACCAATTGCACCGGGTCCGAAAGCTGGCGCTCGGGGGGCAGGTCCTTGTGGCGCTCGCGAAAATCGTGCTCGATCTGCTCCTTGTTCAGATGCACCGCCGGGGCGATGATATGGCTCGGGGTCTCGCCGCGAATCTGCACCAGATATTCGCCAAGATCGGTCTCCACCACCTTCAGCTCGCTCTGCTCCAGAAAGGCGTTGAGGCCGATCTCCTCGGTGATCATCGACTTGCCCTTGGTGACCGTTTTCGCCCCCGCCGCGCGGCAGATCTCCAGCACCGCCTCGCGGGCCTCCGCCTCGGTTTCGGCCCAGTGCACCTGGCCGCCGGCCGCCTTCACCTTGTCCTCAAAGCGGCTGAGGTAAAGATCCAGATGAGCGAGGGTGTGGATCTTGATATCCCGCGCCTCGTCGCGCAAGCGATCGAACTCTGGCAGCGCATCGCGCGCTTTCGCCCGCTTGGCGATGAAGCCGCGCTTCACATTGCCGAGCGCTTTTTGCAATTGCCCATCAATGAGCGCCTTGCCCGCCGCCTGGCGGAAATGTCTGGTGTCGGCATGCATCTAGTCGCCCTCGCCAATCGGCGGCGTGTCAAGATCGCCCGCCAGCACCTCGGCCACATGGCGCACCTCGACCCGGCTGCCCCGCCTTTTGAGCCGCCCGGCAATATTCATCAGACAGCCCAGATCCCCCCCCAGCACCAGCGGGGCGCCGGTCTGGGTGATCTGTTCGGCCTTTTCATCGGCGATGGCGCCGGAAATATCGGGATATTTGACCGAAAACGTGCCGCCGAAGCCGCAGCAGGCATCGGGTTCGGCCAGCTCGCGCAGCTCCAGCCCCTCAATGCCGCCCAGCAATTGGCGCGGCTGCGCCCTGACCCCAAGCTCGCGCAGCCCCGCGCAGGAATCATGATAGGCCGCCGCGCGCTCCAGCCGGCCGGCAATCGCGCCCACCCCCATCACATCGGTCAGGAACGAGGTCAGCTCATGGGTTTTGGCGGCCAGTTGTTCGGCCCGCCTGGCATAGGCGGCATCACCGCCCAGCAGCTTGGGATAATGCACCCGGATCATCCCGGCGCAGGAGCCGGACGGCGCCACCACATGATCGAACCCCTCAAAGGCGTCGATCACCGCCCGCGCCAGGCGCTTTGCGCTCGCATCATCGCCCGAATTATAGGCCGGTTGGCCGCAGCAGGTCTGGCCGGGCGGCACTTCGATGTCGCAGCCCGCATCCTCCAGCAGTTTCACCGCCGCAAACGCCACCGAGGGGCGGAACAGATCTGCAAGGCAGGTCACGAAAAGGCCGATGCGCGGGCGGCTGCCGGACGTGGCGGGTTGGTCGGTCAAGCTGATTTATCCTGAAAAGCTGTTTTGATGATGATCCTACAAGCCATATCGTTACTTGAAAAGTTATACTGGAACAATCTGGAAAAAGCCGTTAGCATCATCGGTGCGCTTAAACATATAAAAAAATAATCTGTTTGGGAGGACAAATCATGAGGAAAACACTAGCCGTAGCTCTGCTCGGCGCTGCCGTGGCCGTGGCCGGAATGACCGGGCCGGCTTTTGCCAAGAAAGTCAGATGGAATATGGGGGCCGCCTTCCCCAGCAAGCTGGTGCAGCTTGGCTCGCTCGGTGTGCATCTGTCGAAAACCATCAAGAAGGTTTCGGGCGGCGATGTGCAGCTGAAATTCTTCGAGCCGAAAGCCCTGGTGCCGCCGCTCGAGATGTTCGACGCCATCAAGGGCGGCTCGCTGGATGCCGCCTGGTCGGTGCCGGGCTATTGGCAGAGCAAGGAGCCGGCCCTGTCCCTGTTCTCGGCGGTGCCGTTCGGACCGGGCGCCGGCGAATATATCGCCTGGATGTATTATGGCGGCGGCGAGGACCTGATGAACAAGGTCTATAACAAGCATGGCCTGCATTCGTTGGTTTGCGGCGTCATCGCGCCGGAGGCCTCGGGCTGGTTCCGCAAGGAAATCAAGTCGGTCGCCGATCTGAAGGGCCTGAAAATGCGCTTCTTCGGCCTGGGCGGCAAGGTGATGCAGCGGATGGGCGCCGAAACCCAGCTTCTGGCCGCGGGCGACATCTATCCGGCGCTGGAGCGCGGCACCATCGACGCCACCGAGTTCTCCATGCCGGCGATCGATCTCAATCTTGGTTTCTACAACATCGCCAAGCATTATTACTTCCCCGGCTGGCATCAGCAGTCCACCATTTTCGAGCTGCTGATGAACAAGGCCAAATGGGATGGCCTGAACGATACCCAGCGGGCGCAGATCTCCACCACCTGCCGCGCCAATGTGGCCACCGGCCTTGCCGAGGGTGAGGCCATCCAGGCCAAGGCGCTGATCACCCTGAAGAGCAAGGGCGTGACCATTCATCGCTGGTCGCCTGAGATTCTCGGCGCCCTTGAAAAGACCTGGAACGAGGTTGCCGGCGAGCTGGCCGCCTCCGACGCCAGCTTCAAGGAAGCCTGGGACTCGCTCAACAAATTCCGCGCTGAATATAAAGTGTGGAAAGAGCTTGGTTATCTGAACTAGGCGCGATCAACGAAAACCCGGCGCCCACCGCGCCGGGTTTTTTTAACCCATCCACCCGCCATGACCACCCTGACGTCTCATGTCGTTTGGGGCCGGGCCGTGGCCGGGCCGGAGGGGAGCAGGGGAGGCTTTCGTGAACAGTTTACTCAAGCTCAGTGCCGCCATCGACCGGGCTCTGGGGATCATTGCCAGAATCGGCAGCTGGTTCGCCGTGCTGCTGATGATGCTGGTCGTCTATGACGTGGTGGTGCGCTATCTCGGCGTGCCGCGCCTGTTCGGCATCAATGCCACCCAATTGCAGGAATCCCAATATTGGGCCCATACCATTCTGTTCGCCCTGGTGATCGGCTATGGTTATCGGCGCCAGGCCCATGTGCGCATCGATCTTGTGCGCGACCGCCTGCCCATGCGCGGCAAATATCTGATCGAGATCATCGGCTGCCTGATGTTTCTGGTGCCTTATTGCCTGGTGGCCATCTATTTCACCTCCGACTACGCCCATCGCTCCTTTCAGGAGCATGAGGTGTCCAAATCGATGATCGGCCTCACCAATATCTGGATTCTGAAAAGCTTCATTCCGCTCATGTATGCCCTGCTCGGGCTGGCCGGCCTGTCGCAGCTGATCAAGTCGGTCGCCGGCCTGCGGGGTCAATTGCCGGATGAACTGGTGCATGACACCATTGGCGGGGATGCCTGATCATGGAACTTGCGGAAATCCTCCCCCTCCTGATGTTCGCCGCCCTGGCGGTGCTGTTGTTCTCCGGCTATCCGGTCGCCTTCGTGCTTGGCGGTATTGGCCTGGCGTTCGGTTTTATCGGCATGGCGCTGGGCGAGTTCCATTTCGTCCTGTTCGGGGTCATTCCCTCGCGGGTCTTTGGCGGCATTGCCGAAAGCCTGATTCTGACCGCCATCCCCATGTTCATATTCATGGGCACCATGCTGGAAAAATCCGGCGCC
This sequence comes from Hyphomicrobiales bacterium, assembly GCA_002869085.1. Taxonomy (GTDB): domain Bacteria; phylum Pseudomonadota; class Alphaproteobacteria; order Rhizobiales; family BM303; genus BM303. The sequence continues at coordinate 14,548 of PKTQ01000316.1, forward strand.
GCCCGCGATCTGCTCAATTGCCTTCAGGTGCTGCTGCGCCGGGTGCCGGGCGGGCTGGCCCTGGCCGTGACCCTGATGGGCACCATCATGGCCGCCACCACCGGCATTATCGGCGCCTCGGTGGTGATGATGACCCTGCTCTCGCTGCCGGTGATGATGGAGCGGCGCTACAATATCCCGCTCGCCACCGGCACCATCGCCGCCTCGGGCACTCTGGGCATTCTGATCCCGCCCTCGATCATGCTGGTGATCATGGCCGACCTGCTCGGCCGCTCGGTCGGCAATCTGTTTGTCGCCGCCGTGTTCCCCGGCCTGATCCTGGCCGGGCTCTATGTGGTCTACATCATCCTCCGCTGCTCCATCAATCCGGCTCTGGCGCCAAAGCCCGACTCCGATTTCGGCCCCGATAAGCTGGGCGGCATCCTTCTCATGGTGCTGCGCAGCTTCATCCCGCCCATCGTGCTGATCTTCATGGTGCTGGGATCGATCCTGATGGGGGTGGCCACCCCGACCGAAGCCGCCGGCGTCGGCGCCGCCGGCTCGGTGCTGCTGGCGGTGCTCAATCTGGTCATTCTGCCGGCATTCGGTGTCAAGGAGATGGATTTCACCAGCAAGACCGACCTCAATGACGGCTTTCAGGAGCATGCCACCGGCCAGGGCCTGATCGCGGATTTCAGGCATTTCTTCAGGGTGCTGGCCGATGTGGCCGAGCGCACCGCCCTGACCAATGCCATGCTGTTCGGTATTTTCATCGGCGCCACCCTGTTCTCCTTCGTGTTCCGCTCCCTCGGCGGCGACGATCTGGTGATCGAAATCGTCGAGGCGCTGGGGCTCGGCTCCTGGGGCCTGTTGTTCCTGATCATGGGTATCGTGTTCTTCCTCGGCTTTTTCTTCGACTGGATCGAAATCACCCTGATCGTGCTGCCGGTGTTCAGCCCGATCATCGAGCTGATGGATTTCGGCACCCATGTGGAAAAGATGGAGATCGTCTATTGGTTCGCCATATTGCTGGCGGTCAATCTGCAGACCAGCTTCCTCACGCCGCCCTTCGGCTTCGCCCTGTTCTATATGAAGGCGGTGGCGCCGCGCGGGGTGAAGATTCAGCAGATCTATAAGGGGATCATTCCCTTCGTGCTGATCCAGCTGGCCGGCCTGCTCCTGGTGATGGCCTTCCCGGAGATCGCCCTGTGGCTGCCACGGATGATGCTGAACTGAGACTAAGCAGCCCGGCCCAAACCACCGGGCTTCGCCGCCCGGCTCTGGCGCTTGCCGGCCGGATATGCCATATCTCCCCGCATCCTTGCCGCCGGACGGGGTCTGACATGAAGTCGCTGATCAAACTCACCCTGATGCTGTTTCTGGGCTTTGCCGCCCTGATGCTGGCGTTCAGGCTGTCCGGCCTGTGGTCCTTCGCTATGATCGAGACCTGGATCGAGACTTTGCGGGGCATCCCGCCGCTTTATATCGGCGCCGTGGTGGCGGCGCTGCTGGTGGTGGATCTGTTTCTTTCGGTGCCGACCCTGGCCCTGACCATGCTGGCCGGTTTCATGCTCGGCCATGTCGGCGGCGCCGTCTCGGCCCTCACCGGGCTGCTGCTGGCCGGCATCGCCGGCTATGGCCTCGGCCGCGCGGCGGGGGCGCGCCTGCTGCCCTTCCTGATCCGCGACGAGCTCGAGCGCCGCGCCGCCCGGCAGGCTTTCCGCAGCAACGGCTTCGTGATGATTATGCTGGCCCGCGCCGTGCCGATGTTGCCCGAGGTGACCTCCTGCCTTGCCGGTATGCTGCGCATGCGTTTTGGAAAGTTCCTGCTTGCCCTGTTGCTGGGCAGCGGCCCCTATGTGTGGATCGCCGCCTATGCCGGCTCGGTCAGCTCCCTTGACGAGCCGCGCCCCGCCATCATGGCCGCGATGGGTATTTCCGGGTTCCTGTGGCTGTCATGGTTCCTGCATCATCGCCTGCAAAAGCGGCGCATCGGGCGCCGTCCCTGATTTCTGCGCAATAAAAAACCGGGGCCTGATCGGCCCCGGTTGAAACAGTGTCTATGACCGGCTGATTATTTCAGCGTCTTGAGATAGGCGATGACATTGTTGCGGTCTTTTTCTTTTTTCAGACCGACAAAGGCCATTTTCGACTTGCCTTCCGGCTTGCCGCCCTTTTCCTCGATAAAGGCTTTCAGGGTCTTGTTGGTGCCCTTCTTGTCGAGATATTTGTCAAGCGTGGCTTCGTCCCACACCAGGCCGGCCTCGGCCGCGCCTTTCAGCAGCTTGCCGTATTTGAAGCCTTCCATCTTGCCGGCGGGGCGGCCGACAATGCCAAAGAGATTGGGGCCAACCTTGGCCTTGCCGCCTTCTTCAACCGTGTGGCAGGCTTTGCACTTCTTGAAAACCTTCTCGCCCTTTTTCACATCGCCATCGGCGAGCGCAACGCCCGGGGCCAGAATAATTGCCATTGCGGCGGCCAGAACTTTGATATTCATGATCTTTCGATCCTCCTTGGTTGACATCCAATATGGTTGCAGCGCGATCCGACTTGTTGACCACCGGTTATATCGCGGCCGGATGCTGGGGGAGCATCCGGATGAAAACTTTAAAAACCTCTAAAATAGGGTTTTCCTATGGCGGTTGTATGCAATATTCTGCCATTGCGCGTCAATATGAAAGGTTGTCAGGTTATTACATCGCAAATCTGTGATTTGGTCACATGATGTAATAATCCGGCCGGGGAGTGATGATTTGAGCCAGTTAAAAATGCCCGCTCCCCATCAGGATGTCCTGGCGCGGCGCGCCGAGATCGTGCGCCAGCTCAGCCGCATCGTCCCCGCCGGGGTGATCGACAGCGAAGCCGGCATGCGCCCCTATGAAAGCGATGGCCTCACCGCCTACCGGCAATTGCCACTGGTGGTGGTGCTGCCGGAAACCCGCGATCAGGTGCAGCGGATTCTGGCCTATTGCCACCAGGAGAAGATCCGGGTGGTGCCGCGCGGTGCCGGCACTTCGCTGTCGGGCGGCGCACTGCCGCTCGAAGACGGGGTGCTGCTCAGCATGGCCAAGTTCAACCGGGTGCTGGAGATCGACTATGATAATCGCTGCGCCGTGGTGCAGCCGGGGGTGACCAATCTCGCCATCAGCCATGCGGTCGATGCGGAGGGCTTTTATTACGCGCCCGACCCGTCAAGCCAGATCGCCTGCACCATCGGCGGCAATGTGGCCGAAAACGCCGGCGGGGTCCATTGCCTCAAATACGGCCTCACCACCAATAATCTGCTCGGCCTCGAGGTGGTGCTGATCACCGGCGAGGTCATCCGCCTCGGCGGTAAGCATCTGGATTCGGAAGGCTATGACCTGCTGGGGCTGATGACCGGCTCCGAGGGGCTGCTCGGCGTGGTCACCGAAATCTGCGTGCGCATCCTGCGCAAGCCCGAAACTGCCCGCGCCGTGTTGCTCGGCTTTCAGACCAGCCGGGCCGGCGGCGAAACCGTGGCTGCCATCATCGCCGATGGCATTATTCCCGGCGGCATGGAGATGATGGACCGCCCGGCCATCCGCGCGGCGGAGGATTTCGTCCATGCCGATTATCCTCTGGATGTCGAGGCGCTGCTGATCGTCGAGCTGGACGGGCCGGCAGCCGAGGTCGATTATCTGCTGGAGAAGGTCGAGCACATCGCCCGCGACCATGGCGCCGATTATGTGCGGGTCAGCCGCAGCGAGGATGAGCGGCAATTGTTCTGGGCCGGGCGCAAGGCCGCCTTTCCGGCGGTGGGGCGCATTTCGCCCGATTATTACTGCATGGACGGCACCATTCCGCGCCGCCGCCTGCCCGATGTGCTGGCCGGCATGCAGGAAATGTCCGAGCATTACCAGCTCGGCCTGGCCAATGTGTTCCATGCCGGCGACGGCAATCTGCATCCGCTGATCCTCTATGACACCAACAAGCCGGGCGATCTGGACAAGGCCGAGGCCTTCGGCGCCGATATCCTCAAGCTCTGCGTCGAAGTAGGCGGCGTGCTGACCGGCGAGCACGGGGTCGGGGTCGAAAAACGCGACCTGATGCCGGAAATGTTCAACGAGACCGATCTGGCGCAGCAGGGGGCGGTGAAATGCGCCTTCGATCCGGATAATCTGCTCAACCCGGGCAAGATGCTGCCCGAGCTGGCCCGCTGCGGCGAGCTGCGCGGCATGCATGTGCGCGGCGGCAAGCTGCCTTTCCCCGATATTCCAAGATTTTAATCGCCTCTCACGGATAGCCTTCTGGATTCTGATGACCGAAACACTGAAACCCGACAATGCCGCACAGCTGCGCGAGGCCATATTATGGGCCGTGGACAGCGCCACGCCGCTGGAGCTGATGGGGGCGGGCAGCAAGCGCCGCCTTGGCAAGCCCGTGCAGGCCGAAATGCGCCTCAGCACCGCCGGGCTTGACGGCATTCTGTTTTACGAGCCGGAAGAACTGGTGCTCAGCGCCCGCGCCGGCACGTCTTTGGCGGTGATCGAGCAGGCCCTGGCCGAAAAGCGGCAGATGCTGGCCTTCGAGCCGCCCGATTACGGCGCCCTGCTCGGCGCCGCCCCCGGCCAGGCCAGCCTCGGCGGGGTCATCGCCGCCAATCTGTCCGGTTCGCGCCGTTTTCGCGCCGGCGCGGCGCGGGATCATCTGCTGGGATTTCAGGCGGTCAATGGCCGCGGCGAGCTGATCAAATCCGGTGGAAGGGTGATGAAGAATGTCAGCGGCTATGATCTGTGCAAGCTGATGGCCGGCTCCTATGGCACCCTGGCCGCGCTTTCCGAGCTGACCGTCAAGGTGCTGCCCGTTCCGGAGGTGACCGCGGCGCTGGTGATCGACGACATAAGCCCCGACGACGCGGTGCGGGCGATGAATCTGGCCGCCGGCTCGGCCGCGGATATCGGCGGCGCCTGCTGGCTGCCGGAGGCGGTGGCCGAACGCGCCGCGCTTGGCCGTCCGGCCGGGGAGGGCGGTCCGGCGCTGGTGATCCGGCTCGAGGGCTTCGCCCCCTCCGTGGCCAGCCGCTTGCAAAGCCTCGCCGCCCTGCTGGGCGCCGCCGGCCCGGCCCGCACGCTCAAAGATGAGGCGGCCCGCGCCCTGTGGGCCGAGATCAACCATGTCACCCTGCTGTCCGCCGGGCCCGGCCGGGTCCTGTGGTGTCTCAGCCTGCCGCCTGCCTCCGGCGCCGAAGTCGCCGGAGCGCTGGCGGCTTTGCCGGATCATGAGCTGATGCTGGATCAGGCTGGCGGGCTGATCTGGCTGTCCCTGCCCGAGGGCGGCAATGATCAGGCCGAAACCGTTCGCGCGGCGCTCGCACCCTGCGGCGGCCACGCGGCGCTGATCGCCGCGCCCGCCTCGCTGCGTTCAACCGTGCCGGTGTTCCATCCACAGCCGCAGCCGCTGCGGGCCCTGAGCCGCCGGGTCAAGGAGAGCTTCGATCCTCATCGCATCCTCAATCCCGGCCGGATGTATGGAGGGGTGTGAGTGCAAACCCGATTTGAACCTGCCCAGCTTGCCGCCCCGGCCATTGCCGAAGCCGATGCCATTTTGCGCAAATGCGTCCATTGCGGCTTCTGCATGGCCACCTGTCCCACCTATCGGCTCACCGGCGACGAGCGCGACGGGCCGCGCGGGCGCATCTATCTGATCAAAGAAATGCTGGAAGCCGGCGGCAGCGCCGGGCCGGAGGTCACCCATCATCTCGACCGCTGCCTGACCTGTCTGTCCTGCATGACCACCTGCCCGTCGGGGGTTGATTATCTGCATCTGGCCGACATCGCCCGCACCCGCATCCACAACACCGCCAAACGCCGGCCTTTCGAGCGTCTGCTGCGCTGGCTGCTGGCCCGGCTGCTGCCCCGACCCGGCCATTTTGCCGCCACCCTTAAGCTCGCCCGCTTCGCCAAGCCGCTGACGCCGCTCCTGCAGGCCATGGCCTGGAGCCGACCGCTCGCGGCCATGCTGCGGCTCGCCCCCTTCCGGCTGCCCGCGCCCTCGGACCTCAAGGGCGGCGAGCGCTTTGGCGCCAGCGGCCTGCGCCGGGCCCGCGTGCTGCTGTTCCAGGGCTGCGCCCAGCGCGTGCTGGCGGCGCGGATCAACGAGGCCGCCATCCGCCTGATGACCCGGCACGGCGTCGAAGTGCTGATCGCCGGGGATGAAGGCTGCTGCGGCGCCCTGTCGCTGCATATGGGGCGCGAGGACGAGGCGAGGGATCTTGCCGCCCGCAACATCGCCAGTTGGTATGGCACCGTCAACCGCGCCGGTATCGACGCCCTGGTGATCACCGCCTCCGGCTGCGGCTCGTTGATCCGCGATTACGGCCATCTGATGGCCAGATCCGCAATCTCGGGCCAGGCGGCGCGCCTGTCCGATCTGGCGCTCGACATCACCGCTTTCCTCGAAGACATACCGCTCGACGATCCCGAAACCCCCATGGGGCTGAAAGTGGCCTGGCATCCGCCCTGTTCGTTGCAGCACGGCCAGAAGATCAAGGACGCCCCGGCCCGGATGCTGCAACGGGCCGGTTTCGAAGTCTATCTGCCCGCCGACAGCCATCTGTGCTGCGGCTCGGCCGGCGTTTACAATATTCTGCAGCCGGAAATCGCCGACCGGCTTTTGCGCGACAAGCAAGAAAATATCGGCCGCACCGGAGCGGATATCATCGCCACCGCCAATATCGGCTGCATGACCCAATTGGCCAAGGGCAGCCAATTGCCGGTTGTGCATGTGGTCGAACTGCTGGACTGGGCCACCGGCGGCCCGAAGCCGCAGGCCCTGGCGCGCCTCACCTAAGCAGTCATTGTGCTGGATTTCTCCGGACGGAAGGCACGCTGCCGCCCGGC
>PKTQ01000263.1 GCA_002869085.1 Hyphomicrobiales bacterium
CGGCGCGCAATAAGGCCGGGCGGCGCGGCTGGTCGCTGCGGCGGCTCCTGGCGCTGATCCGCAAGGAGTTCATCCAGTTGCGGCGCGACCGGCTGACCCTGGCGATGATCATCTCGATCCCGGCCATGCAGCTCATTCTGTTCGGCTATGCGATCAATGTTACGCCGCATAATCTGCAGACCGCGCTCTTGGTGCAGGATCACGGCGAGCTGTCGCGTAGCTTCATCGGCTCGCTGAAGGCGACCGGCTATTTCTCCCTGGTGCGCCGGGCCAGAAACGAGGCCGAGCTCGACCATCTGCTGCGCTCGGGCGCGGTGCAGTTCGGCATTCAAATCCCGCCCGATTTCGGCCGCGATGTGCGGCGCGGCACAAGGCCCAGCCTGCTGGTGCTGGCCGACGCCACGGACCCGGCCACCACCGGCAGCGCCATTTCGGCGCTGGAAGGGTTGCAGACCCGGCTGTTCAAGCGCGAGCTGCGCGGCCCCGGCGCCGCCCTCGCCGCCTCGCAAACCCCGTTCGAGATCCGCATTCACCGGCGCTACAACCCGTCCATCAAGACCCCGTTCAACATCGTGCCGGCGCTGCTCGGCATCATCCTGACCATGACCATGCTGATTTTCACCTCGCAGGCGGTGACGCGGGAATATGAGCGGGGCACCATGGAGGGGCTGCTGGTGATGCCACTGGGGCGGCTGGAAATCATGATCGGCAAGATCGTGCCCTTCGTGCTGGTCGGCTTCGTGCAGATGGGCATTATTCTGCTGGCCGGGCATTTCCTGTTTCATGTGCCGATGCGCGGCAGTCTCTGGCTGCTGCTGGCCCTGGCGAGCCTGTTTATCCTGGCCAATCTGGCGGTCGGCTATACGTTCTCGACCCTGGCGCGCAACCAGTTGCAGGCGGTGCAGATGTCGTTCATGTTCTTCCTGCCCAATATCATCATGTCCGGTTTCGCGTTTCCGTTTCGCGGCATGCCGGTGTGGGCGCAGCATGTGGGCGAAGTTCTCCCCCTCACCCATTTCATTCGCATCGTGCGCGGCATCATGCTGAAGGGGGCGGTGATGGACGACCTGATGACCGACACGCTGGCCATTGCCCTGTTCACCCTGGTGGCGGTGGCGGTGGCCATTTCACGCTTCCGCCAGACCCTGGATTAGGGTCAAGCACTATTGGCAGTTGCATTCTTCTTGAATTCGCCCTGTTGCTACGCCACTATCATCCTGGGTTTTGCAGGAGCGTTCATGTCTCTGCGCACACGCATAAAGCCGGGAATTCAAAAAACCCTCTATGGGTTCTGGATTGGATTTGGGCTCACGGCGGCCGGGATTTATCTCATGCTCGGGCTTATTCCCGGACCAGTGGTGGAAGCCTTCACTCTGGTGGGGGTTCTGGTGTTTCTGGCCCCCATCGGCGCGGTGATCGGCGCGGCGCTAAGCGCATTGCGGGCCCTGAGCGGTGGGCTGAGCAGCCCGGATCACCTTTCCGGTCACAGCGGCGCTCCGGGCAGATATCGGCTTTGGCTCGCCTTCATATCAGGGCTTGCTCTCAGTGCGGCCGGATTTGTGCTGACCGCATCCCTTTTTATGTGGCTGATGGACAGGCTACCCTATATTCCATTCATGGATCAGATATCGATGATCCTGCTCGTGCTGGTGATCTGCGCCGCCGCCGTTTTTGGGGCGCTTTACGGCACCGCGATTGTCCTGTTCAGGCCGCCGGAGCGCAGCGGCGCCTGATCCGGACGCCGCCGCCGTTTCCTGAAGCCGCCCGCCATTAAGCGATGCTATCCGAAGCCGCTTTGCACCTGCCTCAGGCTGTGTCATAGTCTGCTTATAATAATTCCAAATAACGGAGGTATGGCATGGTCTATGGGGCAAAATTGCGAGGTTTGACCCTGGCGGCAGGGCTGGCCGCGATGGCGGGCTTTGTCGAGACTGCGGCGGCGGAAACGGCGCTGGAGCGCGGCGCCTATCTGATGCGCTCGGTCGTCGCCTGCGGCAATTGCCATACGCCGAAAGGGCCTAAGGGCGAGCTTCCCGGCATGGAACTGGCCGGCATGAGCAATCTGGATGTGCGCGCGTTCTGGACCACCCACGCCCCCAATATCACCCAGGACAAGGAAACCGGCATCGGCGCCTGGAGCGACGCTCAGATCATCGCCGCCATTCGCGAAGGCAAGCGCCCGGACGGCACCATTATCGGCCCGCCCATGCCGATCGGACTCTATCGGAACTTATCGGACCGGGATGTGCGGGCCATCGTGGCCTATCTGCGCCAGGTGAAGCCGGTGAAGAATGCGATCCCCAAATCCGAATACAAGATTCCGCTGCCGCCCGCTTACGGACCGCCGGTCATAACGGTGGCGGAGCCGCCGAAATCCGACAAATTGGCTTATGGCGCTTATCTGGCCGGTCCGGCCGCGCACTGCATCGAATGCCACTCGCCGATGAGCAAGAAGGGGCCGGATATTGAAAACCAGCTCGGCGCCGGCGGGCTGCAGTTCAAGGGCCCATGGGGAGTGAGCGTGTCAGCCAATATCACCCCCACCGGGCTCGGCAAATATAGCGATGCGGAACTCAAAGCCATGATCACTACCGGCAAGCGTGCCAATGGCACCCACCTGAAACCGCCAATGCCCTACCCCTATTATGCCCATATGCGGGATGAGGATCTGGAGGCGATCATCGCCTATCTGCGCAGCCTTCCCGCCAAGCAGGGCCTGCAATGAGCGCCGGGCGGGTTGTCGCCGGCGGATAAATTGGCCTAGACTTCGCCTCTGACAACCAAGCAGCGGCGCGCCCCTGGGGTGGCCTCGGGAGGCAGATGATGCACAATTTGTTCAAGCCCAAACCACAAGGGCGCGGGATCAGTGGCCTGGGACTTTTTTTGCTGGCCCTTTGTCTCTGGGCGGTGCCGGCGGGCGCGGCGCAGAAGAGCTATCACTGGTCACCGAGGCCGGAAAACCTCAAAGGCCTCGACGGCATCGTGACCCGTTGCGTGGTCTCGACCGACAAGAATTTCGTGCATGACATCTGCCGGAACCTGCTGAACGCGGCCCAGCGCAAGGTGTGGGCGGCGGGGCTGAAATATGGCAGCGCCGGCATCACCTGGGAGCGCAACCCCATGCAGCCCTACCGGGCGGCGGTGGCCGGAGCGGGCATCGCCAAGCCGCTGATGCTGGAATTCTTCATTCGCGGCACCTCGGCGCGGCCGGTTTCCGGCAGCGTGCATGTACTGGCCTCGGTCGGGTACCGGGCGGCTGTGGAAGCGGGCGGCAATGAGACGCCGCGTTCCGGGCGGCTGCTGGTCTGGGAAACGGCGATCCTGGGCGACGGCGACACGGCCAAGCTGGTCGCCGCCCTGTC